>JAYVPE010000485.1:0-4109 GCA_043757575.1 Pirellula sp. | reverse complement strand
TAGTTGACTACTTCGCAGGCCCAGATGCGACCTTTGTGATCGATATCGATATTCGTCAAACTTTTTAGCATCGGTTCGGAGGCCGCTAGCGAAGCGTGTAAGCCATTGGCAACGACGAGCCCGGCTACCGCTTTGTCGCTACTGCGATCGTCTGTTTTTGTACCACTGCCGGAGCTTTGGTTGCCGGAGGTCTGGCTATTGATGGTTTGCGAAGAAAAAACCAACTTGCTATTGCCGGTTGCTGTCGTCGTAGCGGGTGATGCGTTGGTGTTGGACGAGATGAGTTGAAAGGTCTTAATAATCTCTTGTGGTTTGAAATCGCCTTTGATTGGGTCGTCTTGGTTTTCTTGCAGTTGCTTAAGGGTTTTTGGTTCGACACTGGCGCCCGATTCTGGGACCGGCATGTGTGCGGACCACAGTATTGCGTTGGCAACGAGTTTGGTTGGTTCCGTTCGGCCCCAGTTCCAATGGTAATGACCACCGGTGAAGCCGAAGGATCGTCCACCATCTGGTCGTTCGGTTGCCCAAGCTACGTGTTGCAACTCGCCCCGAGCGACTTCTTTGCGAACGGTCGGATTGCCACTGTGCGGGCCATCGGGACGATCCATCGTGCTCACTGGCGGTACAGCCGAAAGGATCGGAGTTACCCCTTTCATCCCTTCCGGAAACCGCATGTGGAAATACCACTCATCTCGCGTTTGGAATGGTTTGACCCCTGAGGTGATAGGATGTTTGGGAAGGTTATCGAATTTCGCATCCCAATGCGGGTTAACGGACCAATCGGTTTCGAAATAACCGCCAAGCCATGATAGAAACTCGGGACCACCGTGATCCTTCGGTACCTCAACCGCATAGTGGAGGCAAACTAGCCCTGCGCCCCGATCCATCTGTTTCTTGAGTCGATCCAAATGAGCAAGAGCTGGATGACCGCCACCGCCATCCGAGTAGATCACGATTGTATCCGCTGAATCCAGAAGGGCATCGTCTTGTGGCCACCCGTTTCGAATCACTTCGCATTTGGCGTTCGGGTCGGTTTTTTGGATGACATCGGCCAAAATTCGGGAGCCAGCGTAATGCTCATGATCACCGTACGCATGACTTGGCTTCCCGGCGATAAACACAATCCGTTTGGCAGCAACAGCATCTGCAGCATGCGATTGAATTATCGCGACATGCATTGAGCTTGATGCGATGCACGCAATCAACAAAAATCTAAAACACGCGGTCATGGTTGTACCCATTCAGGGAGTGGATGAATTTGTATTTGAAGTTAACAAAGAGTTGTGCCTCAAAAAGCATATGGAAATTCTAGCGTGGAAGCTACGTTTTCGAAGCTCTGGACCGCGAAAGACTCACGGCAAAATTCGAGCTTGACGAAAAAACGCCAGGTTTCAGGCGATCTCAGAAATGATCCTGTTGCATTGCGATTTAGCTGGAGGCCACAAGAACTCTACCATTTTCTTAGGGAAACTGCATGCATTTCGAGCTCCAGGACAGACTTTCGCAATGGGATCGTAGTCTTGACAATCGATATTGGAAATAACAAATAAGCGAAATCGGAAATGACGAATTAAGGTTTGGTAGCGTACGATTTCGTGTATCAATTGCCTTCCCATCCGTCGCAATATAATTATGGTTTTGCTGTATGGGATTCCGAATACATACTTCGTTTTATGCCAAGAGCTTAGGTTTTAGGTTAATCATGACGGTTTTTTCTTTACTTGCGGTATCGGCAGTTGCTGTTGCGTCAATGTTTCAATCGTCACGGGATGGTGAGGTTACACTGTCAAGCATTAACTTCTGGGAAATCACGTTGGACATTGTCATGTTCCCGGAGATCCAGGATGCAGTTGAAATTTCTGCCGTTCAGCGCCAACAGATTCTCGAGATGCGTTCTCGCAAGGATCTACACGAAATGATTCGAAACAAATCGCTTGAGATTCAAGAATCCGATGTTGCAATTTCTAACCACAGCGAGTATCCGGCTGTTGACGAACAAATAAAGGCCGAACTTTCGAAGATTTTGCGTCCTGAGCAAATGAAGATTGTAAAGCTCGTTAAGATTCGATCCAGATTTGCGACTGGTTACTCCCCTTTCTTAGATCCTGAAGTGATCGATGCTTGTAAGCTTACCCGCAAACAAGCGGCAAAATTGGCGTTGGACGTCAATGATGCAATGAACTCCTATAAGAAAGTATGCGAAAAATCGCTAGATTTTCGATTGTTGGAGATCGTTGACTCGTTGCCGGTCGAATCTCAAAGTCTTTTCGCGCAATATGCTGGCAGCTGTGTGCCGTTTATCGATGCGATTTACGATTGTGATTTCGACGTCATACCCTTTCCATCGTATGTGAAGTCTGTTAGTACTGTCGGTACGGCGAGTTCTTTCGAACAGTTTCAGAAAGAATCCGGACTTACTGTCGATCAAATCAGTCGACTGAAATCACTGTATGCTGAATGCGACCTTAGCTTTTTCCCCAAACAAAAAAAGTACAATAGTATGGCTGAGTTTTCTCGCTCGCTGAATGAATACTCATTTAACGAGATGAGAAAAATCCTGACAAAAGAACAACTATTACGTGTAGCTCGAGTTCAGGCTGGTGGGGAATTCAAAATGAATCCCATCGCTCCCTTATCTCGAAGTGATTTTGTTGCTTTTCTCAAAATTCCGAACTCTGAAATTGAGACCGTTCGATCTGTTGCAAAGAAGGAAACTGCAAGGCACGTTGCTGAAGTCAAAGTCCTTAACAAGACGACTTTCGAACAACTTAACAGGACATTGCCGGAAACGGCACAAGCCAAAATGCGCCAGCTTTTTATTGACGTTTGGGCTGAGTGACCGCCAGTGATACGGAACGGCTGCCATTGCTCTGCGGTATTTCACCGAATTCGTTTTTGGTTCATTTTTTCGGCAGGAATCGCTGTAGGTTTACCCATGACCTTGAGTTGGCGCCGCGATGCCGTTGGCAAACTTGGATTGCTTGGCTGGACATAGCGTCTCGCTTTTTGGAATCGATCAACATGGATTCTACCCAGGGTCGCAGTTCCTCTGGGCTCTGCAATTGCTCACACGCTTTTTCCTCCAGCAAGATATGCACGATATCCGCAAAGTTACGGGTGTTCGGTCCAAAACAGGTAGCGACTCCGTACGCGCAAGGCTCAATCATGTTTTGTCCCCCCCGGTCGCCAAAGCTGCCGCCCACAAAGCCGATGTTGGCCAATCCCCACCACCATCGCAACTCACCGACGCTATCCCCGAGAAAAATTCTCCAATTGGGGTCGGTTACTACAGAGTGACTTGTGCTTCGCCGAGCCCATGGCAAACCACTCGCTTCGATCGTTTTTGCGACTTCTGCGAATCGCTCGACGTGTCTTGGTACCAGAATAAGTTTGAGGTTTGGAAAGCGATGGGCAAGTTCCAGAAAGGTACTTAGGACCAGCGATTCTTCGGGCAATTGAGTGCTACCGGCCAGGAAGACCGTATGCTCCGTTGTTAAACTGAGCAGTTCTTTTCGCAAAATGACTTCGGGGGTCAAACGGTCGCCGGTCGCTCCGTCAAATTTGACGTTTCCAGTGATCGTGAGCCTGTTTGAAGGCACCCCAAGTTTTTCGAATCGAGTTGCCACGGATTCCGATTGCGCGCCGACCCAATCGATGGACTGCATACACATGCGAACGAGATAGGGTATGCGCGAGTAACCCTTGAAGCTTCGTTCACTCAGACGTCCGTTGATGACAGCAACGGGACATCCGACGCGTTCGGCGGAGAGAAGCCAATTTGGCCACAGTTCTAGTTCGACCAGAACGATGAGCACAGGGTGCATCACTCGAAGAGCCCGTCGGACGGACCAACTAAAATCGAACGGAGTAAAGAAAAGATGGTGTTTGGCAAAAAGTTTCAATGCCAAATCCATGCCGCTGTCCGTTGACACGGAAATGACCAGTCTCAAATCGGGCCGCTCGACTTCAAAAATTTCGATTAAAGTGCGCAACACCTGCACTTCACCCACGCTTACGGCGTGAAGCCACACAACACACTGGGAGGGTAGGGGACCTTGGCTAGGCCCAAACAACTTGTCGCTCCAGCCGCGACGATACCTTCCGTATCT
>JAYVPE010000484.1:0-4125 GCA_043757575.1 Pirellula sp. | reverse complement strand
TAGACTATTTGTGCGGATTATCTAAGTTTGAAAACGTCTTTGTTAAGACAAGTGCGTTTTATGCGCTCGGCAAGAAACAAGCACCTTACACGGATCTGGGTGCGATGATTCAACGCTTGGTTGGCGAATTTGGTGCAAAGCGTTTGATGTGGGCATCGGATTGTCCCTTTCAAGTGGTAGGCGGGCACAACTATGCCGATTCGATTAGTCTCATTCGCGATCGACTCGACTTCTTATCCAAGGAAGACAAGCAATGGTTGCTTCGTGGCACCGCAGAAAAGGTATTCTTTTAGGCGGAATACCCCGCTGGGCTTGGAAGGGCGATTTTGTCTCAGTGCACGTTGAGGACTAGTACGCAAACCCCGCGCGTAGCACAAAGCTGTCTGCAAGATCAAGATTTCCCGAAGATCGAACCCGGTAGATCAGCTCGCGATGGAAAGCATAACCGCCTTCAATAAAGCCCAAGCGAAAGCCTTGGCGAATTTGCTCAGACTTTCCAAACTCCAATCCAAGCATTAACCGAATATCGTTGATGTCGATGTCATCTTTCGATCCATCGGTTTGTTTGATGGTCCATGCACCACCTCCGTAATAGCCACTCAAATACCACCATACATCAGATTTCCCAAGCGTCGACACGTAATGCGATAGCTTGGGTTCGGGGAAAAACAGATCGAAGCGAGTGTCCTGATTCGGCATCCATAACAAGCCGACTGCTGGGAGCAATTTGATTTTATTTCGGTCAATGTAAAAGACACCTGCTCGAAACGTTGACGTGGGGGTTAGTCGCAAACGCCCAAGCGCTTTGACTGGATAGCGAATACTCTCGGTGTTGACAGCGTCGAATGCAGAGAAAACACCAACTCGTACCCCTAGTTCGAAACCCAACGTCTGCTGAGGATTCGTTTCCCACCCAAAATCCACGAACGCACTGAAAGCAGAACCAGGTAAATTCGACCCATTGCTTGGGCCCGTCCACTCATGTTGTGAGTAGGAAGGAATGACGTAAAAAGGCCGCGTGCTATTTAGGAAGTTCGGTATCGCAAAAACAAGCGAGACATCGCTGTCGAGGATTTGTAGTGAGTTTGGTTTTCCACCGCCAGAACCACCCGGAAGCCAAGCTTGCCGGAACCTCGGTCCTTGAAAGAGCCGAATCACCTGATTGGTTCCTGCATTGATGTTCGCTCCAGTGCTGTCCCACCAGTTGTTTAGTGGTTGTCCATAGGGATTAAACTGGTAGGGGTTCGTTTGGTAGGGGTTCGTTTGGCCTGGTAGACCGCCAGTACTGGGAAATAGTACGTTGGGCGCTGCGTTTGGATAAACGTTCGATGGAAATGGCGGTTGACCCGTCGGTTGGGAAGAAAAATTCGGAAAGGTGGCATACGGGCTTGCGCCGAAGGAGGGCGTGGCAGGTTGGCTCCGACCAAACAAGTCCCTCAGGCTCCAGCCCGGATAGGTGGGCGTCCCCATAGGATTGGTGGCGGGAAAGACAGGTGCTGTATTAGGCCGAAAAGCAGGCGCGTAGGGATCGAAAGTGCCAGTTCCGGTCGGAATCGCAGAAGGCTGAGGCATATAGCCATTTGGCGGGAACAGTCCGTTTTGCAGCGGATTTCCAATCCAAGGGTTGTTTTGAGGGCTTGTAGGCAGTTGAGCAATTGGCTGACCTAGGCAAATCGACGGCGCAGCAATGATCCACAGGTAAACTGCAAGTCTCCAGCTCATTTGGATTTGGTTTGGACCCACAGCGCATTCCTGAATTATTCGAAATCGAGAGTGGAAAATTCCGACTCTCAATCGGAAGTGAATACTTCTTGTCAGGGACTCCAGTCAAGCTTTCTTGAGCAAATCCCTAGAAAAATGCATAAATTTAGCTAAATCGACCACTTTTGCAGTTTTCGTATCTCGCCCATTTCTCGCAAATTGTTGCTAATCGAGGGAATCGCAACTATCCTTGGTGTTAGCCGCTAGGAATAATTTCCCGGCCAGACTTCTCATTTCCCAATCTGCTTCGCAACCCAAGGGTCCTTTGGCATGCGTCTACAAACCCTATCCAAGTTTTTCTTTTCCGTCGCAATTGCTTTGATGCTTTGCACTGCCTCTAGTTTTGGACAGGGTGTCGGCGGAGGTGGCGGTGGCGTCGGCGGTGGCGTCGGCGGTGGCGGCGGCGGTGCCGGTGGCGGTGCCGGTGGCGCTGGCGGTGGCGCTGGCGGTAATCCCGGTGGCTCCGGTGTGGCTGGTATCGACATCGACGCCGCAGGGGTCTTGCGGGTTTCGCAAGTGGATCCCTCCGTTGCGTTTGCTCAGCGGATGGCAACTCTCCAAAGTAAACCGCGAGGTTCGGTTCGCACGTCCCCTATGCGTATGGTATCGCTGAACCGATTGGAACGATTTGCCTCCAAGCAACTTGAACAAGGTGAATCGTTAAGTAATGAAGTTTTAAGTTTGGCAGGTCTGAGCCGACTCGAATTCGTATTCTTTTTGCCAGAGTCCAAAGACATCGTTATTGCGGGTCCGGCAGACCAATGGCATTTGGATGTAAACCACCGTTTGGTTGGACTTACAACCGGCAGGCCAACGTTGAGACTTGAGGATCTTATAGTAGCATTAAGAGCATTCGCTTCGAACGAAAATGCCGTCAGCGTCATTGGTTGCTCGATTGATCCGACGAAAGAAGGACTCAAACAAATGAACCAATTTCACGCTTCGTTTGGCGGACACATGCCACAAAATTTTGACGCGCGACAATATGCCCTCAAAATGAAGGAATCCCTCGGACTTCAGACGATCACAATTAAAGGCGTTCCGAAAACTACTCACTTCGCACAGATCCTTGTAGAAGCAGACTATCGGATGAAATTGATTGGAATTGGCTTGCAAGATCCCATAATCCCACTGACTAGCTGGATTCAACGAACGTCTGCTGGCGCAAACTCCAATTCATTGCAACGCTGGTATTTTCAAGCTGACTACAGCTCTGTCACAACGAATGAAGTTGGAACTGCATTGCATCTCCAAGGTCGCGGAGTGAAGTTGAGCGGAGAAAAAGAAAGTGTTGAAAAGGACGGGAATCGAACACGAACTGGCAATACGGGCAGTCAAGCTAGCAATGGTTTTACGAAAGAGTTTACCGAAAAATTCGACAAACTTGCAGATGTCACTCCTGTGTTTTTCGAAATGCGGAACTTGTTCGACATCAGCATTGCTGCTGCGTTCATTCAAGATCGCAACCTCTACGAAAAGTCCGGATGGAATCTGGGAGCATTTGCCGACGAATCCAAATTTAGAGTGAATACTGCGGCCGGGGTCAATCAAGTAGAATCTGCCGTCAACGCCGTTTGGAAAAATTCTCAACTTGTCACTCCGATCGGTGGCGGTGTTCATATCGCAGCCAGAAAATTAGTCGATCCATCGACCACGAAAGTCGATAATGAAATCGATGCAATGCAACAGAAGGGCTCGGCACCTGCTGATCTCGCCACAGACCAATGGTGGTGGGACTAATTTCCAATTCGATTTTGAGTACAAATGAGAGCGACTTTCAACGGCCTACGAATTGCGATAGTCGCACTTTTCGGTTATTGGGTTCTACTTTTTATCGGAACCCATTTACCTCCGAATAAACTTCTCGCATCAATGCATCAAAGCGACAAAGTGCTGCACCTATGTGCTTTCGCTGGACTTGCATTTCTCATGGCTTGGGCGATTCCCACCAATATGCGGAAACTGTATCGAAACACGCTTCTCGCCGCTTTTGTTACGGTCATTTACGCTGGGCTTGACGAGCTTCTGCAGATACCGGTCGGAAGAACGGCGGACTGGCAAGATTTTTACGCAGATTGCTTTGGGATTGGCATTGGCCTAATGGTTTATACTCTCGTTCGCACGCTCATTCTTCGCGCGCAGTGGACTCTATTTCAAGATCCGGTGCAAACGAAGTAACCCCGAGTGATCCAATCGTCTGGGCCGATAGGCACTCACCGGACGGCTTGCGCCCAATGGCACACTTTGGGAATTCTAAGCCTCAATGCGCTAGCCCGGATTATTCATGGGCAATCGAGTTTATGTTGTAAAGTTTTGCGGCGGTGCACCTTGCGAGATACAGTTCGAAACCAGACTGCTTTTCGT
>JAYVPE010000483.1:0-4126 GCA_043757575.1 Pirellula sp. | reverse complement strand
GACTCCATTACTTTCTTTGGGGCAACGGCATGTCCGTGCAAATCGAGACAAAAATCTCCAAGTCCTGCGTTGGTTAGTCGCTTCTGAACCACCTCCAGGGCTGCATGTTTCTCCGCAACAAAGAGCACGGTTTTACCTTGATGCATCGCGTTCGCAATTGCATTTGCAATTGTTTGGGATTTGCCTGTGCCTGGTGGTCCTTCAATGACCAAGCTTTTTCCTTCAGCAATGTCCGCAATCGCAGACTGCTGGGAGCTATCAGCATCCAGTGGCAAATCGAGAGTTCGAGCGATCGGGTGTTCGTCGATGTCATAGTCGGTGGCGTAGATCCCGTCAGATCCACCAGAATTTCCGCCAACAATAAGCCGTGCTGCTAGCGAAGAATCACTAAGTGCCCCGGATGCTTCCCAGTTCTCTGGTGCGATATCAGCGTACATCGAAAGTTTATGAAACGAGAAAAAGCCTAGCAGCATTTGCCGCTCGATTTGCCAACCGTGTTGCGTAACCAACTTTTCGACTCGCAACATGTACACTTCTGGACTTTCCTCTTCGTTCAATTCAGGAAGTGCCAATCCAAAATCACTTTCCATCTTCCTTCGAAGACTTGCATTAGACTGGATCTCGTCTTCGTTCCACTTCAGGAAGTATTCTTGTGTACCTGAGATGGAAGTCTTTGTCTCGACATCGACGGGCACCAAGATGAGCGGAGCCAACCTTCCCTCTGCTTCGCCAATCATTGTTTCTTTCCATTTTAGAAATCCGATTGCAATATGAAGGTAGTTGATCCCTGTTTCGTCAATAGTTGCTTTGGCTTCGCGAGAAATCGTCCTCATGAGCGACTGAAGTTTTAGAGTGCTAACGTTGGTTTGCAGCGCGTCATCCAAATAGCGTTTCGCGTTTGTAGACTTTTCAGAAATCGGCAAAGTGTCCGAAAAACTAGACTTTGGAAGCAATTCAAGTTGTTCCAATTTCCCAGGCAGTTCGTCATCAACAACAGGAACAGATCGCTGTACTACTTTCGCATCCAAAGCCAAATCGGCAACGAGTTTCATTGGCCTACTTAGCTCCACAAGGCGGCGATAGACTTCATCCGGAAGTTCATCAACCACCTGTAAAGTTTTCCTCACACTCTTGCGGTAGTTTAGCAAAGGGTTGCGCAGACTCAGGTCCAACAGTTTCCCTCGAAAACGCTGAAGCTCTTTGATCAAATCGACATCTTCGTTGGGCATGCAGCGTCGGAATTCATTAGGCTAGAGTTAGTCAGTGCTTAGTTGATACATCGTACTCGCGAGCTGGTTCGACATAAAGCCAAAACAGATTGGTACGAAGTTTTCGTTTCCGAACCGGATACTAAACCATTAATCGACACTACCATCTATCAGGCGGATCACTTTCGTGAGCATACGATTTGAGCATGCCGCATTTGGTGCAACGAAAAGTTTTTGTGCTCTGCAACTGCGTTCTATCGATCTTATATGCCGTTGTTTCCAGTCCAACAATCGTGGCTGGCCTAGGAGTTCCTCGATGCCAATCGGCTCCTAGTCCCCTTTGGTCTACAAGAAATCCAGTTTCCATCTCAGCCCCACAATCAGCCTATTTTGGATTAATCCCTTTGGTGCTCATATTCTTGGTCCCTTCATTAATTACTTCACCAAGGTCAGCAGCATCACAACAGGCGTTTCTGCTTTGACGCTGTGTGGTGTTTTGGCAACCATCTGGATCCAAGTTCCTGGTTTGCCTTCGACTGATGTATCACCAATGGTCAGCATTGCCTTTCCTAAGATGATTTGAATCGTTGCATCGAATGGAGCAATATGTTCTGCAAGCCCTTCGCCAGCAGCGAACGAAAACAAGATCACTTTGGTTTTAGTGTTGTCGGTCAGGACAACACTTTGCTTGCCTGATTCTGGAACTGGAAGTTCATCGGCAAGTTGTTTGATTTGGTATTTGGATTGGTTCATTGCTTTGGTCCTTTTGAACCATCATAGCGTGGATATTGGAGGGGAACGTGTCGGCGGCTGAGGAGCGACTTTGCGTAAAGAGTTGAGCAATTACCGCACCAGAACGATGTCGGTTCCCAAAAGTTGCTCTACTGAACTCCAGTAAGTGTCGCAACACAATCACATCCGTCTAGCATGCTTGTAATTGCTTGGCATGTAGCAAACTTGATGTTGCATAGTTGCTTTTTCATCCAGCTCTCCGTGAGTCGCCCGGCATTTCGATTACCATTGAAAGCATTGCGGCATAGCTCCTCCAGCTTTGAAATGTCGGCCACTACATCCACATGAAGGTAATTTGCTCGCAAGCAGTTGGTGTTCCCTTTTGTGTGAGTAACATGCGCACCGGTAGAAAGTAACTCAGCTTCCGAAAACGAAATAAAATCTATTTGCTCCTTCATCGATCCATGAACGCGAGTGGAATTTAAACCTAAAGCTATTCGAGCAAGGTCGTCCACGTTTTCTGCCCGATAAAAACTAAAGATGTTGTTTTCTTCTTTGAATAAATTACTGACTGTTTTTAGGATGCGTTGTTCAATTAGGTCTGCGCTAGTTCCCCAATGGGTTCGTCTGGGGATTTTACGAAAATATATTGGTCCAGCCAATCCAGTGAGTGATTCGAAAGTATCAACGGCTTCTGAATTTGTCAAAATTGCTCACTCGTCGAAATCAAGTCCCGAAAGCACATCCTTTGCAATGTCTTGGATGTGGCAGTCGGGATGAGATGCCATACTCGTCAGGAGCAATCGTGCGTCTGGAGTACAAAGGTCTCCAAGTGCTTCACAAACAGCTTCCGCAACTCCATAGGAACGCTCGTCTTGGCAAGCGCTGATGATCTGTAGTGCGAGTTTTTGATCACCCTTTGACTTACCCACGGATCGAAGAAGTACATACCAGTAATCGGTGTTTGGCTTGAACTTTTGTGATGGGTACAGTTTGTTCCACTGCTTAATATCTTGTTGCAAATATTGAAGTGCATAGTCCGCAATCACGTGCTCTACCTGGGAGAGAATATCGATCGCAATATCCAATCGCTCTGGACCCTTCATACTTACGCATGAAAGAATCAAAGTGCTTATCAGCTCGGTCGAATTTGGACTAAACTGAATGTATTCAACTAAGACTTTTCGCAGAGATTTCCGCTCCTTATTCGCTGCTTTTTCGAGTCGCGTTAAGATGCTTGAAAATCTTGCGACTTCGCTTCGGGCATCATCCGACGTACTCGATTCAGAGACCAACGATTGTGCTATTGATGTGGCTACCATCTTATTCAACACTGCTTTCAAGGATTATTGCAATTAACTTTTCGGCGTTCGATCTATACTCTGAGAAATTGCGGGCTACGATCTCAGCATTTTTCGCGTTATCGACGGAAGTGTGAAAATTGAACGAAGTGGTAACGCCTTGCTCGCCACATTCGACCGACATATCAATTCGGGTCTTCGCGACATGGAAAACCGCCGACCATTTAGTAAGTTCTGGGTTCCATTCTGATGGTAAATCAGATCGTGCTTTCGGACCCAGCATTGGAATAAACGGGGAGTCCCACTCTGGGGATGAATACGCAAAATTGCATCCCACTGCCCTAACCGGTGTATGTGGCAAAAGTACCAAAATTTTGCATGCAATGTCACCGCAATCAGCCGGACCAGCAATCACCATAGTTTGGGCATCGATTATCCACTCGATACTGGACTTAACGCCACGGAAGCGAACTCCTTCGCCCATGGTCCCCAAAACCAACTGAACTTCCTCGTCCTCCCAAATACTATGCTCAATCAACCATTGAGGCGAAAAGATGTAGGGATTGAAATTCCCACGCACTAGTACGTTCGAGGAAATTAAGGAAAACGTCACGGATAATCTAGGTTCATTGGTTGAGTTCGAATGGGACGAACTAATCTCAAACGATTTAGTATAACGGACAAAACAAGGTCGTGGTTCATTCCGTCCGGTCAAAATACAATAACCATTTTAGCCATAGCCAGTGGAATCGTTGTAAATTACCGAATCCGCGGGTAGTTTTCTCGGTTAGAAACACTTTGCCTTAATTTCTAATCGGAAATGACATCAAGACAGGTGCCTGGCCCGAATGGCACCAGTATTGACGCGCTACTTCTCTCGCACGC
>JAYVPE010000482.1:0-4126 GCA_043757575.1 Pirellula sp. | reverse complement strand
CTTCCGCCATCGTGGCTGACCGCCGATTTAGAGCTCAACACTTTTAGGTGCAACTATTTGATTTAGCGATCAAAGAGGCCTGACCCCTTTGAGTTCTCGCGAGGCTTGCTCAAGAGTCACGAACAATCCCAAGAGCAAGCTCGCCAAGACGGTATCGACTACAAGTCGGCCATGGCACATGACCGGCTGACTCTGGTGCAGCTTGGTCAGATGGTGAGCCATCACTTGGGCCGCCAAGGTCTTTCGAGCCTCAGTTCAGAGGAACTCGCTGCCTTGGAAGCCTTCTATCGAAAACATCCACAGGTCCGCTCTTGGCAAGTGCGAAGAGCTTTTGAACAAGCCGTCGGGGGTGGCTTCGTTTCAATGCTGTGGCAACTAGAGAAAATCACCTCCGACAACGAAAGGTAAAACCATGTCTTACTTGGAACATTTTAAGCTGCGTAGCCAACCCTTCTCCGAACACGCGTTACGGGATTCTCTTTGGAACGATACGCGAATGGAGGAGGGGCTCTCACGCTTGCAGAGCTTGGTGCAAAATGGCTTGCTGGGCTTAGTGACAGGCGCGAGCGGATTGGGGAAATCGGCATTGCTCAAACGCTTTATCGGAGACCAGTCACCACAAGTCTGCCAGACGATCTACTGCCACTTGGCCCACTTGCCCGCCAACGGCCTGCTGAAGCTGGTCCTAGGCCAATTGGGAGAAGTCCCCAAGCGTGGCAAAGACAAGCTTTATAGTCAAATCTTAGATCGAGCCAGGCGGACAGAAGGGACGTTGGTGCTAATCTTCGACGAAGCGCACTTGCTCAGCGGCGATGCGTTGGTTGACTTGCGACTGCTGGTGTCATCGGCAATTGAGCTTGGGCCACCGCTGAAGATCTTGTTAGTAGGACAAGATCACATTCGGCAAACACTCAAGCGAAGCGAGTATACCGATATCGTCAATCGGATCAGTGTTCGATACCAGCTTCGACCGCTGACGAAGGATCAGACCCGGCAGTACATCGACTACCAAGTCGGACATCACGGCGGCGACCCGAAGATCTTTGACGACGGTGTAAAGGATCAGATCCACGAGTTTACTGGCGGCAACCCACGCGGGATCAACAACGCAGCGATAGCTTGTCTGCTTCAAGCGACATCGAAGCGGTTGTTACGGATCGACGAAGCGACGTTTCGCCAAGCGTCTCACGAACTTCACTGGAATTAGGGGGTGCATGATGAATGAGCGAACGATCATTACCAGGGACTACCTTAGACGACTACGCAATGAGATCGACTTCGGCAATCTGTTTCGTTACATGCGATGGCCGCACAAGCGGCAGGATGGGAAGCTGATCTTCGTCTGCCCGGACTGTAGCGAATCGCAGACTGACGTGAATCGGAAGACGAACTTAGCCAGATGTTTTCGCTGCGAGAAGAATTGGAATCCGATCGACATGACGATGGCCGTCTACCGCATCGATTTCCTTGAGGCGGTAGGCCAACTGGAATGCCTACTGCCGCCAGCACAGCGGCGAACTGAGTAGACAACGAACTCCAGGCGAAGGGGATGCTACATTTAGCATCCCCTTTTTAACGCCACCATCCAGCCACCCAAATCAAGAATTCCCCGGCCATTCAAATCGAGAACCGGCAAGTGCCCGAAGGAGTTGTACTCGTATTGGTAGGTGGGCCGAGCCGTCACGTTGGGATTGGCAACCGTTGGAACGGCTGGCAACTGAACTTGAGCTAGTTGTCCACTGGCGTTATACGAGAGATCCTTGCGGTTCCCTAGTGGATCGATTTCGGCAACGACGCGGCCTTGTGCATCAAATTCGGTACGCGTGAAGGTTCCGTCTGGATAGATTACCTTGACGACTCGGTTTTGTTCGTCGTAAACTTGTTGCGTGACGCGTTTGTGGGTGACATCGGTGGATGTCTTGGTAAATACTCCATTGGTAACCGTACCGTATTCAATGATGTTGGTGGCAGATTGGTAGGCTTGGCCAAGCGAGTTGAAGACCGTTTCGGATCGCATACGAACATAGTTTAATAAACCTATGGCAGAAAGTCCTACGCTGGTAGCCAGAACATGCATCCCCAAGGAAGCAACAACTCGCCCGCGCGAGTCGTACTCGGCAATTGATATTTGGCCATCGGCTCCGATCTGCTTGTACGCACGTCCTTGCGAGTCGTACTCGGTACTTGACTCTGAAACGAAGGTTCCCACCGAAGTGATGGACGATTCGGCACCTGTCAAGCTTATTACAACCCCGACTCTGCGTACACTGCCAATTGAAAGGCCTGAGCTATCAAACAGCGACTGGGTACCATAAAAAGGAGTTGTGGCCCCTTCGATGTAGGACTCTGTGCTTAACACGCCGCGCCCAAACTGGTCGTAGGCGGTGCGTGAAACCAGAACCTTTAATTGGTTCAGCGCGTCATACGTCTGACTACGAGTCTCGGTGACATTGCCTTTGGTGTTGTAGGTTGTTGTCGAGAAGCGACCGTACCCGTCGACGCTCTGCACAACGCGGCCAACCGAATCGTAGACCGAGCTGCTAGTCGTGTTTGGCAGCGTCGTGCCGGAAGCCTTAAGAACAGATTGCAGCGAGTTCGGGTTCGGGCCTGAAAAGTCGATTGCGAGACCGGTGACCTGATAGGTCTTTTCCACGCGTCCGGCCGAATCGTACACGGTTCGCGAACCGCGAATTGGGTCAGTTGTGCCCTCGATGTAGGACTCTGTCTGAGCAATGACTCTGCCAACGGAATCGTACAGCGTTCGAGTGACTGACCAAACTATCTCATCGTTTGCATAAAATTCTTGCCATGGAATCTATCGGAAGATCAGCTCAATGAACTGCGCGGACCGATACCGAAAGTTCCTGCTGACAGTTCGTAACCGATCCGGCCCAAAGCCAGACTTTTCCGTCAGTTTCGCCGCTGGATCACGAAACCAATCGCAGCCAAGCGAGTCAATCGGAACAACACGCCCACACCTTCGGCGAATGTTTACGTATCTACGAGACGCGAACGCGAGATTGTCATGTTGTCTTCCTTTGGGAACGATCCGTTCAATCGCCAAAGTTTACCAAAACGAGCGGCTTCGGCAATCGCTGTGCCTGTCCTTTAATGCTCCTTTTAAAATGCTCCTTTTAATGTATCTCACTATCAATTCGCATTCACGAGGATGTAGGCAAACCTTCGCGTAAATGCTCATTAATCGTATCTTGAAACCACTCAAGAAATGATTTCTTGAGGTCCTCAAAACGATCATCCCCTTCGGTATACGAATAGACATTCTCTATAGCGTCACCGATTCTTCGAAAGAAAACCATGCTATACCCCTGGTGGAAAGCAAAAACAAATGCATCTGAGGGTAACTCCAATTCCAACGACGACTCGGAAACCAGTTCGCCTGCATCCTTCTTGAATTGGGTCAACAGGGGATAGCACATGTCTGTTCCAAGCAGAAAACTACTTTTATTTCTTCCCGCAATCTCTAAAAAGCATTTGTAGGCCAGCGGAGGTTCTGCGAGTTGTTGAGACTCAAGAATCTGTTCGATTTCTATCGAGGAACAACCTCGTAGGGCATTCCCTTCGAAGCCAGGAATTCTTGAAAGCATGTGAAGTATTCCATCCGTATTAATTTGCATTGCTAGGTTATTCCATGTGTGATGATCAGTGTAATGTTTGGAAACATTGAAAAAAAGAAAGGACATGCACAGCGATTCGCCGGTTGGCGATGTTATCGTAACGCGTTGGTCCTCTTAAAGATCGAAGGCCAATCGCGCAAGTTAGCTGCGATGCGAGAAAAACAAAACAAAACCGCAGATTCAGGCACGCTCGAACTACGACCGCGATCCACTCGCCGTCGGAATCGATAACTCAGAATTGACTTGGTAAGCCGACCGCAGCGGATCAACCCACATTGGCCAGATGCCGCACTTGCAACTTGCTCGCTAACTGACGCAACCTATCGCGACTGGCTGCCAGAAACCGACCGAGCAACCTGCCACCAGTCAGCTTCGCCATTCGAACTCCCCACGTCTCTGGCGTACAACCAAGCCTCGAAAAGATGTCCGCAACCTCCGATGAGATCGCAGTCTTGCCATCTCGAAGCATCCGCCCCGAATACTCTACCAAC
>JAYVPE010000481.1:0-4129 GCA_043757575.1 Pirellula sp. | reverse complement strand
CTACCGATATTCTGCAAGTATGAGTTCGATGAGTGGAACGAGTTGGCTTTGGGCTTTGAATGACCAATCGAGTACCTCGGCATGGTCGGTGACCGATTGAACATCGGGTGTCGCAACGTTGGTCACAATAGAGAAAGCCAAGACCTTGAGTCCAAGTTGGTTTGCTAGGAGGACTTCGGGCACAGTGCTCATGCCAACCATGTCGGCACCCAGCTTAGCAAACATGCGGTACTCTGCCCGCGTTTCGTAGGTGGGGCCGAGCGTTGCCAAATAGGTCCCTCGTGCCAACGCAAACCCTTGCTTGATTGCAAGTTGTTCAGCCAAGCTTAGTAGCCTCGCATCGTATGGATTGCCAACCCGATGCGGTAACCCTTCGGACGCCGCACCGCCGTCCGCTTCTATCGCGTTGATGCCGCTGCGGTTCATCAAGTCGATGTGGTTATCGATCAAAACGATTTGGCCGCTATGAAATCGCGGATTGATTCCACCGGACGCGTTAGAAATGATCACTGATTCGATGCCGAGCGCATGCATGCAACGGAGAGGAAAAGTCGCTTTCGATGCGGTCCAACCTTCGTATAGATGCGCTCGACCTTGCATCGCAACGACAGGAACTTTGGAAAGATATCCCAAAACGAAATTTCCGGCATGGCCCGGTACTCGAGATTCTGGAAAGCCTGGAATTTCGCCATAAGGAATGCGGTGTGCATTTTCGATTCGCTCGGCAAGTAGCCCCAATCCGCTACCGAGTATTAGGCCTACAAGGGGTTGAAATCCATTGGAGCGTTGCGCGATGACTTGGCACGCCTCTGTGATTGCCGATTGCTCCACTCGCTGCTCCTGAGTTGAAAATTTGTTTAATGCGATCGGCGGATTCTGTTAACCCAACAAGGCGTTACGCGTCGGGTTACGAATAATCCGGGTCAGAACGGAGCGGTTGCTAACGTGCTAGCACTTGAATCGGCAGGCTTTTTACAACTGGCGTCGTCTGGCCAATGCTCGTCACAGAGGCTACCAACTCTCCGGCCGCAACTGCATCGTGACGCAATTGTACAACGCATGAAAAACTATCTTTAGGACGGAAGTACTTAATCGGTTCAAGGTCTATCTGTCGATCATGGTTGGAAAGTTTGTATTGCAAGTCCTTGGCGCGAATCGACTTCAA
Source organism: Pirellula sp. (assembly GCA_043757575.1). GTDB lineage: Bacteria > Planctomycetota > Planctomycetia > Pirellulales > Pirellulaceae > JBKCUI01. The sequence goes on along the minus strand of JAYVPE010000481.1, from coordinate 2,964 downwards.
TACCGTCCCCTCGGGGGTGAGCAGACTCAAAGTCACGCGTTGATCCGGCTTGTTTATTAAGTTCTCAATACGAATTTCGTAAGTTCCAATGTCACCCTTGAAAATGGAATTGCTGACTGGTTGAATGGAGACGCTCAAACGTTTTTCGTTTTGATCGTTAGGAGAAACTGCGGGCTTGTTGAGTGTATTGTTTGGTTGTCCGCCTACGGCAGGTGGAAATACTCCAGGGTTATTTCCAGGCATCACGTCTCCGCCTGTCGAGGTATTGCCAATATCGAGAGTAAAAGTCTTTCGGTCACCTATGCCATCAGCCTCGACGGCAACGACGACACTCGACTGTGGTCCTGAGGCAATTCCGCGGAACTGCCCCGACAGTTCCACGCGTGTACCAGGTTGCAGGTCCTGAAGTCTCCACTGCCCAAATTGACGCTCGACTTGGTAGTTAACATCTTGGCTCAACTTCAGCACCTCAATATTCGGACTGTGTTGGATCGAGACGATAGGGCTGCGCAACGCGACAGGCCCAGAGTTAACGATGAACCAGTTCAACGTGAACTCGGCACCCAACGGAATGGCGGATTGACGCAAGTCACTATTAATCTGCAGGCTAAGTGCGGGACGTTTTGGCGTCGCAGGTAGGCCACGAATGGAAGCTGTTTGAGATGCAAGAACTTGGCCAAGCGACTGCGCTGTTGCTCTCACAGATAGTTCCCCCTCACGATCAACCCGAAAAACACCTTCGAGTTTCCGGCTTTGGCCTGGAGTCAAAAATCCAATGACCTGAACCAACTCATTCGAGTTGTCGCGAGCGTGCTGCAACCCAGGATCACTTTGCAGTGAAACGGCGACATCGTTGATCGTTTGATTTCCAGTGTTGGCAACAAGAATTTCAAAAACTGCTTCGCCACCCATTTCGATTTGATTTACGTTCTGTCTTGGAGCAATTTGCAAACTGACTTGCGCGCGCTGCACCAACGTTCGAACGGATTTCTGCTGTCGAAGGTTAGGTGTACCAACTGCTTCGAAGACGATTTGAGCATCCAATTCCGCTTGCGCTATCAAATTAAAGCTTATGTCAAAGGCGCGTCTTGGCATGAGCGGTCCCAATTCCCAAGCGAGGGCGTTATTGGCTTGGCTGGTTGGCGCAATGTTGGGCGATTGGAGTGTCATTCCGGGTGGCACGACAACGCGAACAATGACGTTTTCGGCGTTAAGGTCGCCTGTATTGGCCACCGTGGCGAAGTAACTGAGTGCTTGCCCCTGAACGGCAATCTCGGGGCCGCCTACGTTTAATTGAAGTTCTGCGGCACTCCATGTTACCTGAGTTATTCCACGTCCCAATGGCAATTCAGGGATGTTATCGTCAGCACGTGCAGGTCGGATCACCTCGATTTCAACCATCGCCGTTCCATGTGGGGATTGTTGACCATTGACTATGTCGACAGCAGCAATTCCATCTCTGTTGACATCAATGTTTGCGATTTCCTCTCCTTCTCGACCGGGGAATACAAACCGAGCGATTTCAGGATTTAGTACCTTGTATCGAACTCGCCAGCCCTCCGCGGGTATCGACCCCTCTGCTCGCAAAACCCGAGTTACCAGCCTGGCGGTTTGACCGCTGAGTACAATCTGTGGTTCTGGAAATTGCCAACTTGCATCCAGCCAGTAAATTGTGGCAGTCTGCCTGCGTTGGTCCCACACATCGCTATCCGGGGCGAGGGCAGTCACTTTGGAAATGCCTTCGCTGGGACTAGTGAGGCTGATCCAGGTTTGCCCCATTCGAATGGGCAGATCGTCTGCTTTAGTCGCGGTCCCGCGTGTGATATTGCCCGCGTCTCGACTCGTCCGCCCTCTCGCAAAATCAACTCCTAATTTCTCGACCTTGGGACCGTTATCCTTTTTCCAAACAGAACGTCGCTGGCCCTTTGCATCGTCCCCAACCTCGACGAACTCTCCTACACTTTTAGGAGACAGCATCCACTCAATCGGTTCATTCGTAACCAGGTATTCATCTTTACCGCACACTCCAGCCAGCAGAATCACTTCACCACCGACCGGAGCGACAATACGCGTGGGCGTCAGGAGCAATTGACCGCAACGACCACGGACCTCCTCTGCTTCTTTCCTTTTGGCCAAACATCCTTTGCCAGCTAGGCAACCTTTGCATAACTTCTTCTCGCTACCATCCGTACCTTGCATACATGCGGGGGGTGTAGGCGGAGTCTGAAATGCAGGCTGATTCGAAGGATAGCCATTGTTGGGATCATGCGGTGAGACAAGGTTGGTAAATCCGTTTGGACCACCCGCAAAGATTCTGTTTCCTGTAGGATCAATGGCTGGCAGCGAAAGGGTTTTGCAACCGTTACTGCAAGCGAACGCAATGCAAAGGGAAATTCGCAAGAGGGACTGAAGGTGGAAACGGGAATAACGCAATGCACAGCCGGTAACGCAATCAGCAACTAAGCCGCTCGTTTCAATCGATTGGGTAGTAGTTATTGCTCGATTGCGGAACATCCGTTGTTACCAATCCTATCCATAGTACCGTCAGCCGTGCAGCTAGCGGTCTCCGATTTTCCGTGATGCGTTCACGGTGGTCATGCTTGAGAACTCCAGGCATCTACCGTTCGAAGGTTAACCTATGAATCGCATCCGATTCGAAACCAGCTCGCAAATCGGAAGTGAAAAGAGGTGTTAACATCGATGCCAGTTCTGGCCCTAGCGATTGACCTGTACCTTGCAACGTTTAACGATTGTCACGGCCAATGAGTAGTCCGGGCTATGCTTGCACTGGACTGATGAAAACTATAATCCGACGCGTAACGGCCTGTTGATTTAATGCAATTTACAAAAATAGTATTTAGCCGATGGGCGTTAGCCTGGACTGTTAAAAATTCGGTATTGACACGGGTTTTGGTTTGCGCAATTGTTGTTCCTCTACAGTAGGGGTTAGATCAAGACTGCGAA
>JAYVPE010000480.1:0-4131 GCA_043757575.1 Pirellula sp. | reverse complement strand
CATTGGCCTCACTGCTACACTGTGATGATGGCGGGTGGCGGAATCCGTGGCGGAACCGTCTTTGGAAAAAGCGATGAACGGGGCGCCTACCCAGCAGCATCTCCGGTCGGTCCCGAAGATATTTCCGCGACTCTTTTTTGGGCGTTAGGAATCGAGCCGGACAAAGAGATCCGCGACACACAAGGTCGCCCGCTGCCAATTGCGAGCGGATCACCTATCGAATCGATTTTCGGTTAATCAAGCGTATCGGCAATCCAACCGTTTTTTTAGTTGCTCCAATCAACCTGACGGCCGCAAAAGCGGGTACGACCGTAACTGTAACGGTTTCGGCGGACGAAAACAGTGATAGTTGGATGGGTTCGTCGATGTATATGTTCGGCAAGAACATTTCGGCCGCGACTGGCGAGCGCCCACAGTGTGGTTGGTCGCGTTCGTAAGGCCACAAAATCACCTCGAAGCAAAAACTTTTTTCCCGCCTCGCAAGTCCCATGAAATCAGCCACGGGATTGTCAACTGCACTTCAGCCACCCTGCGAAAGTGGCTGGTTCTTTGTTAACAATGACACATCAACACGTAGTGCTAGTACCATCGGTAAAAAAGGCCATCGACTTTGCTCATCGTGGTGGAAAGGTTAGGACTGGGATAGCACCTGCGCCTTTCACTTCAGGTCCTAGCGAGCTGAGCAGATCGTTCTGCGTTGTCCCTGATGCATAACCGAAGAAAGTTATCGAGCCTGGGTTGATTGAACTGCTGGCGCGAGTTCCGGGCTTGCCGATTAAATCAATTGCCGAGCTTCGGTTTGCTTCGCAAGGATCGCCACATGCTAAGCAAACGTTTGACCTGCAGTTATCGGATACCTTCTTCAGGATCCTTTCCTATGGAAGTAACACCGCTGGCCCCCATGACTTCCCCAGTTCTGTGACCAAGATGGGAACGGTACACACTCCCCCAGGATTTGGACGCCAAAATGTCCTGTTCCGAAAGTTCGTACAGCCAGATCGAGTAGCCCACGTGCCCTACAGGCTTAAACTCTTGAAAATAGGTCATTCCGTTATCGATTAGCCCCCCCTTTTTTGCATGCTCAGAAACACCCATAGTGCCTTGCACAATGCACACACTGACTGCGTACCGACCAGGCTGCAAAACCTCGGACTCATCCTCGATCCGTTCAAGGATATCTTCATCGACACGCTTTAGCTTTGGCATCTTTTTTATTTGAGCTTCGATACCTGCGAGCTTTAAATCGTAGCGTGTCCAAAGGCTCATTCCAACCGAATCCCAGCCTCGTCGCTTGAGCTCATCGCGTAAGTAGTAGACATTGTGCCCCCAATCGATATTGGTTCCGGAGAGGTACTTGTACCCTTGCGATGGTCCGCCAACCAGCTCGTTGAAGTACGAAAGGGAATGAGGAAAGTAGAACAGACTGCTTAGTGAACCAAAGCATACCAAAGCCAAGGTTCCGAATCGCAGCCATGGGCGATGTGGGAAAAAATTAATCGCTTGGCTTGCCCAAACGAAGCAAAAGGGCAGGAATTGAAGCATGTACCGAGCATGACGGTTCAGCCCAGTATGGTAACTGAGCAGGCCAAGATAAAGAACGACCGGACCAAGCAACAAAAGCAAATCCATTCGAAACAGTTGATCGATTCTCCATGCTCCTGAGCGACAAGCTCCTAGCGTGGCGATCGCAAACAGTCCAAGCTCGCCAACAGTGCATTTCACGGCCAACACCACGAGGTAGTAGTACCACCAGCCTCCCATTCGCAACTCGCCGCACAAGAAGCCAACGATTGTTTGCGATGCCATCGCCGATTCCTGAGTATCCGCCCCTCGAACCAATTCGGTTGGAAGTGGAACTGGAATCGATTCCATCCATGTGCCTCGAAATCGATTGCTAACGACGTTCAATAGCTCACCGGACTCGGAGTACTCGCGAATTTGGAGTTGCGGACTACTAAACTCGAATTCACCCAGGGGCTTGAATTGGTCCGTGAAGCCATAACCGGCAAGCAACACGATCCATGCAAGCGTCAATTGAAACGCACTTTGCGACGCAATCGAAAGACGATTGAGTCGCGTCAAGCATAGACCGACGCTGATCAGGAACAACATCGGATGCAAGAGGATCCACGTCGACTTAGTCAGTTCCGCTAGCCCGATCACGAGCCCAACTAGGTAGGCATTCCCCCAGGTGCAATCCTTGGTCCATTTCCAATATCGATATAGAGCAAGAATCCCCATGGCTCCTGATGGTACATCGGGAGTAAGAGCCCCGCCAAAAGCAAGAACCAAAGGCGATGTACACCAAAGAACGAGTGCAGTGAAACCGGCCTTCTTTCCATAGAGATCGGATGCCCATGCAAAACAAACCCAGGCGCCAAGACAAGAAAAGGGAATGCAGGCCCAGCGAGCTGTCATCAGCCAAAATTGGTACGGTTGTCCGATCTGCTTCATAAGCTGATCTCCAATCAGAAATTCCTTTCGATGGGAAATAAGCACGCCATGTTCGTCGTGCGAGCTCCCCACACTCGCATAGGACTTACCGAATGCTTCCTCATCCCATGGCATAGCCCAATAGACCGGAAGGGTTCCAATTGTCCTCGCCAAAGGTGGGTTGACGTTGTAAAGTTCGAAGTCTCCATATCGCCAATGGCCTAACCCTGCCGCAAAGTGTGCGATCTCATCCGTCATGGGTGAATGGACGTAGGCGCTGTAACCAAGCAGGGCTGCATGGACAATCAACAGCAGTGAAAGCAACCAACGCATCCCACTCCGACTTCTTGAATGGCGTATCGTTACGATTTCAATCGAAGTTGGGGAAGTCAAATGGAGCACTCGCCGTGTGAACCGAAAGCGATAGCTTCGGGCGGGAATCGTAAGAAAAACCTACTCGATGGAAACGGGATTGCCATCCACCGGATCGCATGCATGTTGGAAAACAATTGGATCAATCGATGCGGAAATTGAATGAACTGAACCATCGGCCAAGGTTCCAATCATGACGGTTCCATGAAGGGCCTGCAATCGACGATAGTCCGTCGATCCTACCCTCGCACCTGCTTGAATACCTCCAGGATTCCTGACGCCATTCCAACCCTCTCGAAACGAAGAATCGCTGCGCGGGCCTGGTCCGCGACCGGGTGTGCCCGGCGCTCTCAGTGGAGCATCGAAAACGGGACAGTCCCACCATGAGTACCCTTCCGTCTGTCGATCTCGCGGTAACGTGGATGGAGTTGGAAAGTCAGATGCGGCCAAGGCACGATCTTGCCAGTCATTCGTCGAGTTCTTGCCACCGCGAGTCCAGATGCTCCATGTGAACGATCCCGCAGCAAGGTTTGGCGAACTGGACGATGGATACTGATCCCCATGTGAGAAAGCCATCCTTTCCGCGAGGAGAATCGTTTGGCTGAGCCCATCTCGAATTCTGCTAAGCGGTCCGTCGGCGCGGATGGGATGCCCGGCTTGGAAGCTTACACTCGCAAGCCTTGCATTTAACGCATAGGAAGTTCCTCCATACGCACCATCGACCGACGAGGCTCGGCCCGGTCGGATAGTAAGTGCAACGCCGGTAAACTTTCCTCCTGACAAAGTAGGGTCATCGGGACAAGCGAACGTCGGGACCGCAAACGTTCGAACCCGATACGAAAATCCATCCCCTTTTTGAAAGAGAGGATCTTGTTCGAGGTGCGGCAGGAGTAGGAAATGCCCTGTGGCCATTTGACGTTGTCCGACGATCACCCAGGGAGGCAATACTTTCCTCGCACTCTCAAAGTTGTGGCACGCCAGTCCCAGTTGCTTGGCTTGGCTAGCGCATTGCATCCGCCGAGCTGCCGCGCGGGCCCCCTGCACTGCGGGCAAGAGTAACCCTACCAAAACACCGATGATTGCGACCGTAACCAGCAACTCAATCAACGTAAGCCCAACGTGAGCAGCCCGAAAATTTTGGTCTCGAAAAACATGTGGGAACGGTATTCTTCTCGACTTCTTCACAGTACCCCTTCCGAAACGAAACTTCAATGCCTAGTCAGAAGATACTAGCCCTTAAACAAGCGAACGCTTGTTCGTCGGAGCTTGATTTTCGCAGCGCAGCGGCGACCCGGCCAGCGGGGCTGGTTTGATTTTTTTCGATTT
>JAYVPE010000479.1:0-4141 GCA_043757575.1 Pirellula sp. | reverse complement strand
ATCCAATCGAGGACATTAATTATCAGCCTCGCAGCATTGGCTTTTTTCTTGTGCCACCCGGTGCCGAACTTTCTGAAGTCGCCGAGATTGACGCGTATCGAATCGCGAGCGATTCACAAAACCCTGGCGCTGTTCGTCGGCTCAACCCTCGCGATTTGCAGAAGGCAAATGCCGTTCCGACGACGGACCCACTCAAAGATTTACTCAATAAGTTCAAGAAGCAACGGGCTGCCTTTTGAGCGAGATATCCCCGGAACCGCTACTGAGAAACTTGGGTCACGAGCAGCCACAAGCTGTGGTGGATGCTGAACGCATCTCAATAGACGTTACCAACGTCGGCCACGAAGAGTTGATAGCGTCAGTCGAAAGAAAAGCACGTCCTAGAAAGAAACGCTCTCGAACCAACTGGATGTTGGTGAGCTTGTTCGTCATTTTTTTTGTAGCTTTTGTTTTTTATGTGATTGCGCTTCCTGTAATCGAGACAAGTTTTTTCCATCTGGCCTATCCGAAAAAGAAGATTTTGCCACCGCAACTTGAGATGAAGTGGGCCAATCGGATTCTGTTGAGGACGTGCGAGTTCTTATTCGTCGGATGGTTTTTCTATTTTGGGGCCAGCATAGGCAGCTTTCTCAATGTAGTTGCATGGCGTGTGCCAGAGGGTCGAACCATCGTTTTTGGCGGCTCGAAGTGTCCGTTTTGCGAGACACGACTAAGCTTTATCGACAACACCCCCATATTGGGCTGGCTCACCTTGCAAGGCAAATGCCGCACATGTCGACTACCGATCGCTCCTCGGTATCTAATGATTGAAATTGCGGTTGGCTTTGTCTTCATGTGGCTTGCACTTTGGCAGCTTGTTCGCGGCGGAGCCAACTTACCCCATTGGTCCTTGGCAAAAAGGACTGGTTTAATCAATATAGTGCTCGATCCAGAATGGCCATTGATCGGTATCTATGCGGTCCACGCCGCAATGTTTGGAGTCCTGATCATGCTTGCCACCGCCAACCTTGGAAAGAAACCGTTTCCAATCATTGCTCTGGTCATGATGGGGTTCGGTCTGGCTTCCGTCAAAATCGTTCAACCAGCGCTGGATCTCGTCCCTTGGCATCTACCGTTTTCTAAGTTTGGATTTTCCAATGTTGAAACTTTCGCGAATCCTGCGTTATCCGTGCTCCTCGGCGGACTTGTCGGTGGAGCATTGGGATGGATTTCCTCCTTTGTCTTTGCAAGGCATTTTGGTGCAGTGGTTTGTCGACATTGGACGCTTCAATGTTTTTTAGTCGGAACGGTACTTGGCTGGCAGGGCGTAGTGACTATCGTAGTGGTTAGTTTGGTCGTTTACGCTATCGTGCGATCAGCCTACCGAATGGTCCATCAGCCGCCTTCGAACTGGACACTCGCAAACCAAGCACTTGGATTGAACGCGTGCTTCATCATCGCAGCTCTGGTTCATCACTCGTTTTGGTTTCAAATCGCTCACCTTATGGGTCTCACGTAATTGAGGCCTCACTCCATTTCTCTCCATCTATAGGATCCACCCAGTATGAACGTGTCTTTGTTTCAATGGTCGCTTCGTTCGGTCGCCATCTGCGCCCTGTCGTTGTGTTCGACCGTAGCGTCCACCTGCCATGCGGATGTCAAACTCCCGAATGTATTTTCTGACCATATGGTGTTACAGCAAGGTCAAGAGAACAAGATTTGGGGAACAGCCAAAGCTGGCGAAAAGGTCGCAATCTCGATCTCAGACAAGGCTGTGGAAACGAATGCCGACGACAAGGGCAATTGGTCAGCCAAGTTGCCTTCGTTACCCGTCGGCGGTCCCCACAAGCTACGTATTGCTGGTTCAAGTGTGGTCGAGCTAACCGATGTGTTGGTGGGCGAGGTCTGGATATGTTCCGGTCAATCCAATATGCAGTGGACTGTAGCCGCATCCAACAATGCTGATTTAGAACGGCTTTCTGCAAATTTCCCCAACATTCGAATGATCAACTTCCCTCAAGTGGGTACTCAGGAACCAGTTTGGAGCCACGACGATCGGAAATGGATGGTCTGCTCACCCAGTACAGTAAATAGCTTCTCCGCTGTAGGCTATTTCTTTGCACGCCAAATTCATCAATCCACGAATGTGCCGATCGGCATGATCAATAACGCTTGGGGAGGATCCTCGTGCGAGGCCTGGGTGAACCGCGATGTGCTCCATGCCAATCCCAGATTCGAAGGACTTCTGAAGCGATGGACCGTCATGGAAGAACGAGTCGCAGCACTCGGAGCCAAGCAGGATAGGAACGAGGCTGAGAACAAGGAGATGACCAATCTTCAAGGCCAAATGCGAGGAAACGCACGCCCCGCCAATATTTACAACGGCGTTCTCAAGTCGCACATCGGTTACGGTATTAAGGGTGCCATTTGGTATCAAGGAGAATCGAATGCCGGACGAGCGTATCAGTATCGCGATTTGTTCCCACAGATGATCACGAACTGGCGCAAGGAATGGGGCCAAGGAGATTTTCCATTCTATTGGGTTCAGCTCGCCGATTTCCAAGCCGAACGCTCCGAACCAGGCGATAGCGATTGGGCCGAGCTTCGAGAAGCCCAAACCATGTCGATGGACAAACTTCCAAATAGTGGTCAGGCCGTTATTATCGACATTGGCGAAGGCAAGGACATTCATCCGAAAAACAAAGTCGATGTCGGCATGAGACTTGCTCGCTGGGCGCTGGCCAAACAGTACAACCAGCCGATCGAGTTCCAAAGCCCACGTTACGAATCGATGGAAAAAGTGGGAAGTGGAATCGTTGTGAAGTTTGCGAACCGAGGAAAAGATTGGCGACCTTTCGATGTTAAGGATCCAGTTGGCTTTACGATCGCAGGCGAAGACAAAAAATTCTTCAATGCCGAGGCGAAAATCCTCGAGGATGGTCGCATACAAGTCGCCTCGCCGAGCGTTCCCAATCCCGTTTCGGTTCGTTACGCATGGTCACAGAACCCTATCTGCAACATGTTTGCCGACAACGGTCTACCTTTGACACCCTTCCGAACCGACGATTGGCCCGGCATAACTGCTGGCAAAGAATAGGTTATTGTATGATTAAGCGATCTCGGCTACATGCTGAGATCGCAGGCGGTCTGGCAACCATGATTCGAAGACCGCTGTGGCTCGCCTCAGTTCGCAGAATAAGAATAAGCGGCACAACTGTCATCGGAAAGTCACTGGCCTCACAAGCTCCTGTATGCTCTTTACTTGACAACATACGCGTTCAACCTAGTGTTCATCTCCGCATCACGTAGGCGTGTTCCCGATTAGGCCAAGAGCTTGTTGCAGTTGAATGAGTAATAACGAACGATCCCAACGTATCGCATTTTTAGGGCTCATCGCTTGGGTAAGCGTCTGCTTATTGCTCGCTGGCTGGGCTCCCATGGAAGTAATCCACACTCGAGCAATGTCGCTCGCCGGGCTCTTTGGACTAATCGCTGCCGTTGGTTTAAGTGAATCACTGCGGACAAGCACTAATAATAACCTGGCTCGACTTCAAGCGTCATCGACAATGGACCCACTGACGGGCGTTGGAAATCGCCGATTGCTCGATTGTGAAATCGAACGGCGAATAGCGCAACTGAGACGTCATGGCACAATTGTATCGCTGCTGATGATCGATGTAGATCACTTTAAACGATTGAACGATTCGTTTGGACATCTCGCGGGCGATGCAATATTACGGAATCTTGCGAAAATTCTTGTTGAAACTCTTCGAGACATGGATCTCATTACACGGTATGGCGGCGAAGAATTTGTAGCAGTTCTTCCAGGTACGGATCTGCACTATGCTTGCCTTGCGGCAGAGCGAATGCGCTTTGCTGTTGAGCAAGCATCTATTTTATACGATGGTCGAGATTTGAGAGTAACGATCAGTATTGGTGTTACCGAAGCGATCGTCACGGATACGCATGACTCACTCGTGCACAGGGTTGACGCAGCTTTGTACCAAGCAAAAAATGCGGGACGCAACTGCTGCCGTTTCGGCCAAGCGAATGCAGTAGGAGAATTCAACGGAATTGCCTTCCCCGCCGCAGAGTGCACAATGGAAGTAGCCATGGTTTAAACAACGATGAGCCATCGCATCAATCGCGAATAGAGACTTCA
>JAYVPE010000478.1:0-4145 GCA_043757575.1 Pirellula sp. | reverse complement strand
CCGTATTCTTAACGTCTGTCCATTTAAGATCAAAATAGATCACCAATTCCAAATGGAGCTGGCATAAGTTTGAATTAGAGTGGACGATTTGGCATTTTTGTACACTGCACTTTTGCGGTAGCTTGTCGACTTCGTCCATGAACTGATAGACGGACGAAAAGGAACCATCGAGGCGAATTTGATAACTACGAGCCTTGCACGTAACCGATTCAAATGAAATATCTTGGATACCGGTTGGACGAAGATTAATTAGCTCGATCAAACTTTCGCTGGCGGTCTTGTGGATAAAGGAAAGAACCTCTGAATCGACCAGTCGTTGTGGTATGCGCGACTCGATCGCGGCCAGTTCTTGGGTGGCATCAGCGACTTGGATTTTCTCGTCGGAAATGCGTGTTTCGATGGACTTTGAAAGACTTAGCAATTTGATAAAGCGATCGCGATCGCTTTCAGTCAACGCTATTTGGCTTGCGACGAGACTATGACAATAGAACACTGTCAGCACGGAGCCTATGAGTACGATGACTCCCATTGCGTGCAAGTGATTCGAACGCAACCAGGGCTCATTTGTTCCAAACCGTTTATTATTCATAGTGCGTGCATTCCAATTCGAATTCTTGGACTGATTTCCCGTCCAGTTTCGTATCATGTGCAGTACGAAGTTCTACGGAAGCGAAAACACCGAATTGTTCAAGCTGCTGAATGAAATCACTTAGTTTGACTTCTTCAGCGGCCAATCCCCGCACGGTCATGGAGGCAAGTCGAAAATTCGATTCCGCAGCACGCGGATCCGCCGACGTTAGTTTTGAAGTCTTGTGTTGACTAGGTGTCATGACAACTTCCTTGAGCCAGATCGGTGACAACTCGGATTGGCAGGAACTGCCGAGCATCCCAAGCAGGGAATTAATATGATTTTCGTGCACCAAATTCTGAAGTTGGCTTACTTTGGACCGCACCTGTTCCAAGTTCTTCATTAATTTGCGTTCTTCGGATAGCTTGGCTTGGACGGGCTCTATTTCCTCTCGGAGCGAGGCAATCTCCTGAATGCTTTGATACCAAACCATAAAGCTGTTTGAATAGACTGCCGCCAATAATAGGAATGCGAGGCTGGTGGCAATGCCCCATTGGCGGACGCGAGTACGCCAGAGCCGCTTCCATTTAAATTGAACTGAGAGTAAATCGACGTACATCAGTTCAGCTCCCAGCGAAGGGCAGAGAGTCCCGATGCAATGGCGTAGGTAGACAGTTTGTCGGCCATGGACACATGCCCGCTTATCGGAATGGACCACGGTTCTGTTTCAACCGGTGCCTTGCTTGTAATCAAGGAAGGTAGGGCAGCTATTTCGGTCCCCGCACCCGACATGAGGATTTTTACTGGAACGGAATTTTGTTCCACGAGTTCGACGTATTGCATAGTGCGGTTTAGTTCTGCACAGAGTCCGTCAGCAAAAGAGTGGAGAAACGGATCGAGTGCCTGTTTTTCCAAAAAAGCGTCTTTGAGCTGATTACGAACTCCGGACTTTCCATGACACAAAAGGGTTTGTGCGTCGGCTGGGGTGATAGCAAAAGCTGCCGCGACCTGTTCGAAGAGTCCCATGGTTCCAAACTTATTTAAGCACCTCATCATTGCGGGTTGGCCCTCGATTACCACCAACAGGATCGCTTGGGCATACCCCATCTCTAGCGACAAAACCGGGACTTGAGGATTGCCAGTTGCCATGGATGACGATCGTGCAAGGGCACATGGTAATGCATCCAAAACGCGACATTCCCAACCTGCCCGAGACAAGTCTTCTGCAAATCGATACGAAGCATGTTTTTTCATAGACACGGTTGCCATCACAGCCTGATTCGATGTTGGACTGTTGGGTGAGCGAATCTCCCAGCATCGAGAAATCAATGTGTCGGCATCGCTGCTCGACTCAAGAAGCACTTCCGAGTGAGCCATCGAGTGCATCTCTTGGCTGTTGCCGCGAGGGACTGCAATCTCACGATAATCCACTATCCCATCATGCAGAGAAACAGCACAATTGCGTCCGGAAAATACGTTGCCAAGTTTTCGAAGTTCGCTTTCTAGGCTGCGCAAACCTGATTCAATCAATCCGTCAGGTGAAATCCACCCGAATCGTTCTCGGCCATGGGATGGATCGAGGCTTTGGTCTTGATTGCGTGTGTCGTGACCTAGTGTCCACGCATTGTGAATACACCATCCATCGACTGTGTCTTCTACTTGTGCCGTGCGGATCTCATGGCAGCCAATGTCAAACCCGGTCCAACCGAATTTTCGATAAGGCCAGTGCGGAAGCGGGTCGAACATAGAGAATAGCGTAGTTTTCATAGTAGGAAACGATAGGTTGGGATCTCAGTCTGAGAGTCGAGCATTCCGGCGGCAGGTTAAAACCACTAGGAAAGAGTCGTTATATCTAGCAGAGGCAGTACGATCGACATGACGACAGTCCCCACGACGACTCCTAGGCAAACAATGATGGCTGGTTCCATCAGTTTCACCACCGAGCGCAGTGTTCTTTCCCCTTCCTCCTCGAAATATTCTCCGATGGATTGCAAAACGGATGCAAGTTTGCCAGTTTTTTCGCCAGTTGACACCATGTGTGCGGAACCAGGTGGTAGGAAGGATGTCGAGATCAGTGTTTCTTTCATCCCTTCACCTTGAAGTATCTCACTTTCAATTTTGGCAAACATTTCTTGGAACAGCACATTGCGACATGACTTACGAACCAATTGGATGCTCTGAAGCAAGGGGACATCGTTCTCGAGCATGGTACCCAGCAAGCGGAAAATTCGACCGGCCATTAGAGCGCGAATGGGCTTTTTCAGAAAGCCAGCATGGAGCGTCCAGTAGTCAAGCGTTCTCTTCACTCTTGGCTGATTTCGCACGTAAACACCAATCGAAACAAGCGTCGCGGCAGCCAATAAAATCCATAGAACGTTACCGCGGAGAAAGGCACCAATGGATAAGAGTAGTTCTGTCAGCGGCGGAACCGGGCGGTCGGAATCGCGAAAGATGGTTGCAAATTGAGGCAGCACAAAGAAAAACATTGCGAGGATCACAACGCTCGTTATGCCGCAGAGAACCAGCGGATACATCATCATTCCGGCAATCGAACTACTCAATTGTTCGTCCTTGCGCATCAATCGAGTTAGACGGTCCAGAACCTCGACGATACGTCCTGCATGTTCGCCAGCGGCCAATGCAGCGGTGATGGATTCGTTGAATATTCTCGGATGTTTCGCCAGTGCGGCCGAGAATTTAGACCCTTGCTGTACGTCACTATAAGTCGCGAGCAGCGCATTCTGGAGTCGGGGTTGCGTGCATTGCGAAGCCACGCTCCTAAGAGATTCTGCTAAGTCATCGCCGGATTGGCACATGATCGACAACTGAGAAAAGACGACGATCAAATCGGACCGTCGTACGCGAGAGTTGAGCTTCAGCCAAGAAGAATTTGGTGGCTTGACGAGCTCAGAAAGTGGAAACGCTTTTGGCGCACGTTCGGAAGTCGCACGAGCTCGCCCGCTCGGAACGACAACCATTGGGAACATTCCCTGGCTTCGTAAACGCAGTCGAACCGACAGCTCACTATCGCCTTCCATTCGGCCATCGACCGAGGTGCCGTTTTTGTCTTTTGCTTTGTATTGGTACTGCATTTTTCACCGAAAGTATTTTAGATTTATCAATCGGAGTAAGCAGCTTCGACAACTTCATCGAGACTGGTTCGACCGGTTTCTGCTAAGTGTATTCCTTCGTCCATTAGCATCGTGCCGCCTAACCTGCGATGATGATCCCTGAGACGCTCAATGGGTGCATCGGCACCAATCAGCTCACGCATTTCTCGGTCGACGGTGCATACCTCATAGATACCTACACGACCTCGAAACCCGGTGTCGTAACATTCACGACATCCTTGTCCACGATGGAATTGTCGTCGTCGGTCTCCTTGGTAGCGAATCGTGTCGAGCAAGTCTGTGCTGGGATAATAGGTCGAATCGCATGCAGGGCAAATGGTTCTAAGCAATCGCTGAGCTACCACTCCCAATAGCGAGGCCGCGAGTTGGAAAGGTTCGATGCCCATGTCCCTCAATCGGGTTACGGCACTAAAACTATCGTTGGTGTGCAAAGTGCTAAGGACCAA
>JAYVPE010000477.1:0-4147 GCA_043757575.1 Pirellula sp. | reverse complement strand
GCCGCTGTGTTACTTGGCGTTTTAGTATTGAGTGATCCGGCAGATCTAGGTTCGGATCCTGCTCAACGACTTGCTGAGCTATTTGCCTTGCTCGTACGAGAACTTCAGCGTCTCTTACTAAATCGGCGATGCGGAATGGTGGCAAGCCGATTTGCTTGGTACCTAACAAGTCGCCTGGTCCCCTCATTTGCAAATCCTGCTCAGCCAATCGAAAACCGTCATCGGTCGAGGCCAGCACACTCAGCCGAGCGTTTTCCTCCGGTGCAACTCCAGGTTTTGCAAAAACGCATACATAGCCGGGAAAACTACCCCGGGAGATGCGGCCTCGCAATTGATGGAGTTGTGCCAATCCCATTCGATCCGCGTCCAGGATTGTCATGACCGTAGCATTCGGTACGTCAATGCCTACCTCAACAACCGTCGTTGCAACTAGAACCTGTGTCTGCCCCGTGGTGAATGCATCCAACTTTGCTTGTTTCTCGTTGCCATCCATCCTGCCATGAAGCAACTCGATGCGAAGCCCTGCAAGCGGTCCCGCCTGCAATTGCCGATAAACCTGCTCAGCCCCGACCACTTCTGATTCCGGGTCGGATTCGACTCGAGGAGTGACCACATACGCTTGACGGCCGCTTTGTATTTGCTTCACGACAAACGCCCACCATTTATCTTGCTGGGCAGTGCTCCCTAAGTAGGTGTGCACAGTTGCACGCCCAGGTGGTTTTTCTCGCAAAACGGAAACATCCAGGTCGCCAAAAATGGTCATGGCTATCGTGCGAGGGATGGGGGTTGCGGATAACACTAGGTAATGAGGAACCATTCTGGACTCCCGCAAATTGGCTCGCTGCTGCACGCCAAATTTATGTTGTTCGTCGATAACAACCAGCCCCAAGGATTCAAATTGGACTTGTTCGCTTAACAAAGCTTGAGTGCCAATCACGAGATCGACCGTTCCGATGGCAATGCGTTGCAATAGCTCTGTTCGATCGCGCTGCGTGATGGAACCGACTAGCAATTCGATCATAACTTGGCTGCCAACGAGTTGCTTGCGAAGCCGGGTAAAATGCTGTCGCGCGAGGAGTTCCGTCGGAGCCATGAGAGCAGCTTGTTGCCTGCTCGCAACGGCGTTTAGCATTGCGTATTGTGCGATAACGGTTTTGCCACTGCCAACGTCCCCTTGGATCAATCGATTCATCGGAACATCTTGCGCCATATCGTTGCGAACGTCTTCGATCGCTTGCAACTGGTCTCGAGTAAGCTCGAACCCGAATCGCTTCAAGATGCGAGCGTGAATCATGGGGGTCGCAACGATTTTTGGGGCCGGTTTGTCGTGCTGCAATCGATGGCGACGCATGGCCAGGGCTAGCTGGTAAACGAATAGCTCCTGGAAAATGAAGCGGTGCCTCGCTTCGTTGGCTTCTGCGAGGGTATTGGGTTGATGGATCGCTCGCAGCGCTTGAGCAATTCCTAGGAGAGGTGATGTTCCCTTTTCTGTACTTCCGACGGGATGGTTGCGAGCGGATTCGGCAGGTTGGTTGGCAGAGAGCCGAATCGAATGCGGTAACGCTTCATCCATAAAATCCGTTAGGTGTTCAAGAGCCGCAGCCACCGCGCTGGCGACATGGCGTTGTTGAAGGCCCTCCGTCAGCGGATAGAGGGGAATGGGCTTGGCTTCGGGCAACGACTGGCCAGGAGCCAGGATCGTTGTTTCTGGGTGCCGCATTTCGAAAGAAATCCCAGTCGACTTAGCCATTCCGGTCGCGATAACGCGCATACCGTGCAAAAACTGTTGTCTTCGAAAGGGTTGGTTGTACCAAACACATCGTACGTAGCCGCCGCCATCGATAGCCAGCAGGATTCCGACACTGCTGCGTCCCTCGAAGCTGACGCGTTGATCCATATCAACAATTTGCCCGATAACGCTAGCTCGAAAACCTGGTTCCAGTTCCGTGATGGACTGGTATGGAGCAATATCCTGATAGCTTCGCGGAAACAAAAATAACAAATCCGTCGCTCGACGTACGCCAAGTTTGTGAAACAGTTCGACACGTTGTGGCCCGATCCCTGGGATATATTGCAACGGAGTGCCAACTTCAACCGGCGGGGCACTTGGAGAAGTGGTTTTTTCAGGAACCGAGGGTGGCTGAACTTCGGACCCCAGTCGACTTAACGATTTCTGAAGTGGATCAATTGGAGACATGTTTTGAAAGCGAGGTTGTCAGGTTGCGGTTCCTGCGGATAATGGGGACTCAAAGTTGACTATTCCAAAAGTTAACTAATCCAAAGGAGTGTTTAACGTCGTGTTTGTCGCTGCATCAACTGATTGTTTCCCTAATCTTCCGTTCCCAGATGTAATCGAGGTACTTAGCGACCTGGAATTCACCTGTGTGGAAATCGTATTTGACGATAACGGAACGCAAATGCCTCCTGCCAGAATCGTGGAGGAATACGACGAATGCTTGCGTTTAGTGCGTGATACGCATCGTCTGGACATCTGCAGTTATACCGTCAAGATCGCGGCAGAGGGTGAGGTTCACTACGAACGATTTGCCAAAATCTGCGATCTAGCAAAAGCCACCAAGGTCGTTTCCTTGACGATTCCAAGCGGTGAGCACGGAACCCCGTTCAATCAGGAAGTCGAGCATCTTCAGAAATTGGTAGGGATTGCTGGTGAACGCGGCGTCCGGATTGGACTAAAGAGCCAGATCGGTCGCTTGAGTGAAGATCCAGACACAGTTAAAAACCTTTGCGACTACGTTCCAGGCATCGGCCTGACACTGGACCCAAGCCACTACTTGTGCAGCAATAACCGCAACAAGAACTACGAAAAATTGCTTAAGTACGTTTATCACGTGCAATTGCGAGACTCGAAAAAGGACCAATTGCAAGTCCGAGTTGGACAGGGCGAAATCGAATATGGACGCATCATAACGCTTCTGCAGGGAGTCGGCTACGATCAAGCTTTAAGCGTCGACATGACTCCGATGGAAGGCATGGATATGCGTCAAGAACTACGAAAACTGCGGTTACTACTGGATAGTTTGCTGTAAGCGACCCCCGAAACGATCAGTTTGAACTGGTCAAAATGGTTTCCGCCTGCCTAGAGACAACTAGTTTTCCGCAGTCGTGTTGCCTCAACTCCAGATGTTGCCGAAATCACGAATGTAGAAAGAATGCTGCCATTGGGCTGCTGAGCTTAGCGAAGCAGCCCAATGGCAGCATCGTCGCAGCGATCGCAGAAATTCAATGATTTGCAAGGCGCGTGAATGCTATTATGGCGCGATGTTTTTAGGCTTCTTTGGCTGTTTTGTGATGCGAAGGAATGCGCAGTTGCTCCAATGGATCGTGCCGGCTACGGGTGGCTACGGGTGCCATCATCTAAGAATAATCCCGAATTTACCTGCCAACCAAAGTAGCAACAAGCACAATTCGGAATGGCTCGCGATGTTGGTGACGGTAACGCTGACCATGTTATACGTGCTAACGGTCTGGGCGAGTTTGCCACCACCTAAACGCGTGATGCGATGTCCGGAATTCGGAGGCGAATTAACTTGTATTGGATTCGCACCGAGCACAACACGGCGATTAGCAGAGTTCGAATCCAGATAATTTAAGCAAGTGGGTTGCTGCAGTGTGCCGCGACGCTCCGCCGTCGCGAATCTCGACGGCGGAGCGTCGTGGCACACTGTGTTCGAACAACAAAATGTTGTGTGGGAATCAAAACCAATCCCCTTCGGCAAATCGAATGCCAGTTCGATAGAAACTTGGCAATTCACCGCTGCCGCGAGAAAGAACGGCCCCTAGCGAATCAAACTGCCGCTTGGGCTTCATGAACACGGGATTGAACGCCGATTTCCGCAGGCCGGAATTGGATGACAATTTTGTTGAAATTTGTGTACAGCTACGGGTAGCTACGGGTGCGTAGCTACGGGTGCCATCCATATCGGGTGAGCTACGGTAGCTACAGCTACGGGTGCCATCCATATAAGTTTTGCGTAGCGATTCCCATATTTTGGTAGACTTTCAGGATGTGCAATTCATTTCGAACCAATTGGCAATTGCGGGAGGCACTTATGGCTAGGCAGAATCGTCGTGATATTTTCGATCCCAATGAAGTGGGTGCTTTTCATGCCGTTCAGAGAACGGTGCG
>JAYVPE010000476.1:0-4160 GCA_043757575.1 Pirellula sp. | reverse complement strand
CTATCACGACTTTTACTTACAGATTGGGTGTTGGTTAAGTGAGATTGCAGGGGGCATTGTCGAAATTGGGGCCGGCATCGGAGGACTCAAAACGATTCTACCAGGTTGCATCTCGACGGACATGTTTCCATGTCCATGGACGGATCAATGCGAAAACGTCTATAGGTTGTCGTTTGCCGATGAGAGCCTTGCCAATATAGTCATGCTGGATGTATTTCATCACTTGCAGTTTCCCGGGGATGCGTTGGCAGAATGCTTACGCGTCCTAGTACGCGGCGGACGCGTGCTGATTTTTGAGCCGGATATGGGAGCGTTGGGGTTGCTGGTCTACGGCCTGTTCCATCATGAACCGCTGGGGCTACGGCAGCAAATTCAATGGCGGTGTGATCGAACTCAGCCGGAGTCAAGTGGCATGTACTACGCGTCGCAATCAAATGCATACCGCATTTTTCTTCAGAAGAGCGGTAAAGTACTACTGCGTGACTGGGATGTGTTGCCGATACTGCGGTTTGCTGCATTGTCGTATGTTGCGGCTGGTGGATTTCGCAAACGACAGTTTTATCCGGAGTCGTGGTATTCATCCATGAAATACGTCGATTACGTGCTTAGCCGGTTCCCTTCGCTTTTTTCTACCCGGATGCTGGTCGTTTTACAAAAAAAGGATAGCAATCCCTAATGGCGTCAGCAACTTTGCCTCATTGCAATGATACGGAACGAATAGCGAATGAGACTGGATGCATCAATCAGTCTGTCCTTGGAATGGCAACGGATATATGTGTGTTCCTGCCTCGTAAAACAAGATTTGCGGTGATCATTCCAATTTGGAACGAAGGCCAAATTATCATTGACCAATTGTACAGAATGGGCCAGGCAGCATGCAATGCCGACATCATTTTATGTGACAGCGGGAGCAGGGATGGATCAACCAATAGAGAGCGGCTGGAGTCTCTCGGCGTGCGCACTTTGCTGGTGACGGACCAAATTGGTTTGGGGACTGCATTGCGACTTGGGATCGCATACGCGTTGGATCAGGGATATGACGGTGTCATAACGATTGACGGAAATGGAAAGGATGGCGTAGAGTCGATTCCCGAATTCGAGGCCCGACTATCGAATGGCTACGACTTTGTTCAGGGGTCGCGTTTTATGGTTGGTGGTAAGAACCGTAACACGCCGCTGGATCGCTTTTTGGGGATCCGATTCATGATCGCTCCCTTGATGCGTTTTGCATCTGGGTTTCGCTACACGGATCCAACGAATGGATTCAAGGGAATGAGTCGAAATTTCTTGCTGGACTCTCGCGTCCAACCGCTGAGACCCGTTTTTCAGCATTTCAACTTGCAATTTTATCTCAACTACATTGCGCCACGCTTGGGATTCAAGGTAACAGAAATTCCCGTCAGCCGAATCTATCCCGAGAATGGACCGACGCCGACAAAAATCGTCGGCGTTCGCAAGAAAATACTACTCCTGAAGCAGTTATTTGCGACGTGCTGCGGTCGGTATGATTGCACAATAAAATAATGTCGAAATAGTGTCGCAGTAATGATGATTTTCGTTTTTGAAAACATGCCATGACAGACTCGGAACAAGTTGCTGCGCGCCAATTGAGCAAGTCAGATTACAATCGGTACTATGTGATCGGCTATTTTCTAGTAATCCTGGTTGCCGTGTTTCAGCGTGGCTCGTTGGCGCTGGTCAATCGCGAGGCGAACGATAATCACTATGAAGTCATGCAACTACTCTCCGAGGGCTTTCGCAGTTTGAACATGGAGAATTGTCGCGAATGCTTTCACCCAAAGTTGTATTACGTCGTCTGCGTCACGGTATTCAAAACCATTGGAGTCTCTGGCGCAAACGCGCAAATTGTTACCGCCCAGTTATTGAATTCCGTCGCTGGCGTATTGACGCTCGCAGTGGTTTGGCTTGGACTACGAGAGCAGCGAGCTGGCAAATTGAGTCTCTTTTTGACGTTTGCCTGGGTCGCATTGAATCCTCGTTTTATCGGCATCAACGGCCAAGCGTCAAACGATTCCTTTGCAATTTTGTTTGCTACCATCGCGATTTTTTTTACTTGGCGATTACTGCGGTATGATCGTTCAACGGATTTTTTGTTTGCCCAGCTCGCTCTTTCGAGTGCCATACTCTCGAAGGGTACTTCGTGGCCAGCGGCGATCGCGATCATTATCGTCTTGATAGCTTGCTCCATTTTTAGGCGGGGTTGGCGGGGTCGGTATGCGATATACACGATGATTTGTCTCGGCGTTTGTGCCATCAGCGTAAAATACGGTGACTATGATTTCAAAAGTTACGACACGTATGCGAACCTTGGCAAAGGAAAACCGCTAGGATTGTTCGAACGCACCGTCGTTGGTAGGCCGGGAGTGATTTCTATTGCGGATTCCTATTTGACATTTCGCCTTATCGATCTATTGAAAAATCCTATGAACACGAGAGGGCAAGAGCTGAAGCCAATGCATCGCTCAAGTGTATGGACGCAATTATATGGCCGACTACATTGCGTCCAATTCGACTACCATCCGAGCTCGTGGCGGACGCAATCGGATTTCGTCAAAAATCTGAACCGAGTTATTTTCGTGGTTGCGATTGGGTGGATGGTGGTAGCCTTTTTAGGGGTCGCAATGCGTTTTTTGGTTTTGGCAAAGGGATTGCGAAACAGAGGGGCTCACTATTTGGCAAGTGGAGACAAATACTTTCATTTGTTGGCGGTCGTCGGTTATGTCGCGTTCATTATGTATTTTACGTATAGCTACAGAGATTTTGCCGCAATGAAAACAATCTACATGTTTCCCGGACTGCTTTCCTTCGCGGTAATGCTGCAGGAGGGTGTTCGACTGGTCCTGCGTGCTCTGGGTCGACACCAAAACCGCATCGGCGTTGTCGCGTTTATATTGGCGTCCTTGTTTCTGTGTGTGCTGTACACTTTAAATGTCGAATTGCTGATTCAGCATCTTGAGCGATCTCCATAACTTATCCTGAAAAGAAGAACGGGGACACAGCTCAATTCGATTCTTTGATCGCCGGTCCGCCACAACAACCGTGCTCAGCAGTCTGCCATTACCTCCTTGGCACAAAGCGACTGACGTAGTCCGCTCGGTTGCCAAGCAGGCTGCGGAGTATTGCATCTCTAAGAATACCACGATCGAGAAGCTTGCCCCACAGTTCTCAATCGAGCATTCTGGTTTCGCAAGCTGTCTGGTTGGAAGTGCTCGAAGTGCAGAAATTAGCCAGTTGGCTCAGTGGGTGCTTGAGCCACTCGACCAAGAGCTGGATCGGCAAGTCCAAACAATTCTCAAGCCGATACACAATTGGTACTACATCGAGGGAAGACCGGAAAACAACGACCTCGAATGTCCGACGAGCGTGACGCCTTAGCCCAGAGGAGTTCCTCGCGTACCGGCTTGTTGATTTAGTCAGCCGATGGGCGTTAGCCCCGGTTGTTGGCGACTGAACCGCCGCTAACGCGTTGTTGTGCCAGACGAGACGGTGGACTTTGAACCTGGACTGTTAGAGACAGTGGAATTTTTGGATAAGCATGGTATCCCGTTTCGACTGGATCCAATTCTCGAACCGATCGGTTGTGGCTTTGCGGCATCACTTGGCCGATACTTGAAAACGCGAGCTATGTTTCCGGAGGTATCGATGTTGCGAGATCCGTCGCGTGCGAGCTACTCGGCTGCGACCATCGAACTTCTTGCGAGCAACATCAAGGATAACAATTATCGAATACTGATCGACGAAATGCAAATCCATCTCATCAGCGCGGGAATTCACATTCGTGGAACCGACCCATTCGTGATGATGGACGAACTCATGCTCCTGCCAGCGTCAAGAAATGTAGACGCGTCGCATGCGTTTTATTTAGGATTCGAACTAGCGAAAGCCCTAACGGCGTTAACCCTTGGGAAACGCTACGAGCAAGACGAATCATTACGTTGGGGAATGCACACACGGACAGAAAAGCACCATCGATTGGCGAGAAAATCGATGTCGAGAAAGCAACAGGAGTAGGAGTCTGGCATCGCGGAGCCTTCCATAGTGTGATCTTATTCCACCTTGGTCACTTCAATTGCGTTCAATCTTGCCTTGCCAGCCTTCACCTTAAAATCGATGACCAAGTTGTCGGTGACGAGCACCCC
>JAYVPE010000475.1:0-4162 GCA_043757575.1 Pirellula sp. | reverse complement strand
TCGCGGAGGCTCTCGATTTCAATGTCCAAATCGCATTCCAAGGTCAACCTCTAAGCAAAGAGGAATTGAAACAACTCATGGATTCGCGAGAGGGGATGACGCTCTTGCGTGGCCAATGGGTTCAAGTCGATCAGCAACGACTTAGCGAAGCTATGAATCAGTGGACAAAGCTCCAAGATCAACACGCCTCCGGAATTAGTTTCCTCCAAGGCCTGCGGCTATTGTCTGGAACTTCCATCGGCGACACGCTAATCGACAACGAAGTAAGTCAGTGGACTCGAATAGAAGCCGGTGATTGGCTGCACGAAGTCTTAGAAACGTTGCGTGACCCCAGTGGCGTTGTTCAACTGGATCCACATCGAGGTCTCCATGCAACCCTGCGCAACTACCAAGTCGATGGCGTGCGTTGGCTTTGGTTCACCACTCAGCTTGGACTCGGAGCTTGTTTGGCAGACGATATGGGATTGGGCAAAACGATACAAGTTATTTCTTTGCTGTTGCAAATCAAAGTCTCCCATGAAAATGCTCTGATAGAGGGAGTCACGCCCTCCTTTCGCAAACAGTCTGCGCACGCCACGCAGCCGATGCCAAGTTTATTGATTGCCCCAACTTCTTTGTTGGGAAACTGGCAGCGGGAAGTCGAACGCTTCGCGCCCGATTTACGGATGTTTGTTGCGCATCGATCGCATCATGACGTCGCAACCCTCAAACGCGTTGCCGCTGATCCAAAAAACGCGTTGTACGGATACGATTTAGTCGCGACCACGTATGGATTGGCGCGCCGCGAAGCTTGGCTGGCTGATGTTCCATGGCGTTTGCTGGTCTTGGATGAAGCACAGGCGATTAAGAACTCTGGTTCGTCTCAAACCAAAGCGATAAAAAAGATTCAGGCCGGTGGAAGGATCGTTATGACGGGAACCCCCGTTGAGAACCACTTAGGTGATCTTTGGTCCTTGTTCGATTTCTGCTCGCCAGGGTTGCTGGGTACCGCAACTCAATTCAAAAGGTTCCTCAAGCAAGATGACAGTCGAGCGATTGCATCCCTTCGAAAATTGGTTCGACCTTATATTTTGCGAAGACTTAAGACCGACCCGAACATCGCTCCTGACTTGCCTGACAAGACCGAGATGCGAGTCGACTGCGGATTGTCTGCAACACAGACAGCCCTCTATCAAAAGATTGTTGTTGAGCTTGAAAATGTACTTGATACTGCGACCGGCATCCAACGCCGTGGGCTTGTGCTGTCAGTGCTGATGCAATTGAAACAGTTATGCAACCATCCTGCCCTCTATTTAAAGCAATCTAAGTTTGCTCACGACGATTCCGGCAAGTACACGGAATTGAAGGCAATCTGCGAAACGATCTTCGAGAAGCAGGAGAAATTATTGGTGTTTACGCAATTTCAGTCTATGTGCCAGCCGCTCGATTCGTTTCTCAAAACAATCTTCGGCCGTAACGGTCTGGTCTTAACAGGTAAAACACCTGCTGCATCTCGAAGTCAAATGGTGACTCAATTTCAAGAGGAGTCTGGTCCACCGTACTTTGTGATTTCGGTCAAGGCAGGGGGAACCGGATTGAACTTGACACAGGCTAGCCATGTAGTCCACTTTGATCGCTGGTGGAATCCTGCTGTTGAGGATCAGGCAACCGATCGGGCTTTTCGGATCGGACAAAAACGCAATGTTTTGGTGCATAAATTTGTATGCCGCGGAACGTTGGAAGAGAAAATTGATAAGATGATACGCGACAAGAAATCGATAAGCCAAGAACTGTTTAGCGAGCAGGGCGAACTGAATTTGACAGAAATGTCCAATCAACAACTCTTGCAGTTTGTGGCGCTCGACATCAACAAGGCGTCGACGGAAGCACAATAATTACTCCACGCATTCGAAGGAATCGATCATGGGATGGGACCGAGGTTGGGCACCTTATGTTTCAGTAGCACAACGCCGAGCACAAGCAGTTCGGGAGCTTGCTAAACTCGATAAAAAGGGGGGTAAAAGCGCAAAGGCTCGAAGCCCCGTTAGGATTGAAGGTCGGAAAATGGCGACCACTTTTTGGGGTGAAGCGTGGTGTGATAACTTAGAGAGCTATAGCGACTACTCCAACCGTTTGCCACGCGGTCGGACGTATGCGCGCAATGGTTCGATTCTGGATCTGCAAATTGAACAGGGAAACATCACAGCGTTGGTCAGTGGCTCAAGTCTTTACAAAATCAAAATCCAAATTAAGACGTTGGCTCCCAAGCTTTGGAAAAGTATCAAAACGGACTGCGCAGCCTCCATTCATTCGATGATGGATTTGCTTCGTGGTAAGCTCAGTACTGACGTATTGCAGCGATTGACTCAGCCCAAAACGGGTTTATTTCCACACCCAAATGAAATAGATTTGCGGTGTAGTTGTCCCGACTCCGCTCACTTATGCAAGCATCTGGCTGCGGTTATGTTTGGTATTGGGAATCGACTTGACCACTCGCCTGAAATGCTTTTTGTATTGCGTGGTGTTGAGCAAAATGAACTGATCGGCGAAGTGATTGGAAGCCAACAACTCAGCAACGCATTGACTGCCGATCCTAATTCTGAGCTTGCAGGCGATGACCTTAGCTCGCTCTTTGGAATCGATCTAGTCTCAAGTCCAGCGCCGAAAGAGAGTACACAAACCAAAAAGGCGGAACGTAAAAAACCCCAGCGATCGAGTAGAGTAAAATCAAAGACTCCACCCAAGCCAACAGCGAATACGCGAACCGCTTCTACACCGCAAGCCAACAAGCAGCCGCTCAAGAAGACGAGCAAACGGAAAATGAAAACGCCAACTGCGACGGACAAAGAGAAAGTTTCAACCGGAGCAAGTAAGCGAAATGCCATCGATTGACAACCGAATTGGCCGATCAGTTTATGGAGTCGAGCAAACTAGAATCAGCGATACGTAAGAAAATGAAGTCCCTTGGTTTTCCTATCGATTCAACGTAGGTGCCGCATGTCAACGTTTACCAACCTTTTGTATCACGTGGTCTTTAGCACTAAGTATCGCAAGCCGTTGATCGAAGAAACTTGGCAAGATGATCTCTACGGATACATGGGTGGCATCATTCGAGAAGAGAAGGGAGTTCTGTTGAAGATAGGGGGTGTCGAAGACCACATTCATTTGCTTACAAAGTTCCGTCCTATGATTGCGGTGTCAGATATGTTGAGATTAATAAAGACCAATTCATCGAAATGGGTGAATGACCATCAAAAGGTGCGAGGTGGGTTTTCTTGGCAGTCGGGTTATGCTGCGTTTTCCGTCAGCGAATCCCAGGCACCTTCGGTAATTGAATACATCGCTAGCCAAAGGGAGCATCATCGCAAACGGACCTTCGAAGAAGAATTGCGTGGCATGCTAGAAAAACATGGAATGGAGTATGACATCCAATATCTATTCGAACAGGAGCCAAAGGAATGACGTCTCCAGCCAACGCCAAATCGATCCCAGCCGCAAAGCGGCCACCGTTTTCAGCCGCAACGCGGCCACAGGATGTAGCCATGGGCGTCAGCCCATGGCCACCGGATAGTATCAAGCGCAGTCCCGACGGGACGATAGGATCCGGTCCTTCCGCCCCTTCAAGGCTACTTGCTTGCATGTGTTCATGGCAACCATGGGCTGACGCCCAATGGCACTCACTTTAGCATGTTTTCATCTAATTCGTTTGCGTTTTCCTTGCGTTTTCGCTTTTGATAGTGAGTCGTTTTCGAGCGACGCGGGTAAGCTTCCCGAGGAAAGCTACGTCCTGGCCGGTTGGGGAGCTTCTGCCTTGACGCACGGTTAAGTGCCATCTCAAAGTGTTCCTTCCATTGTGCACTATCCTTGAACAACCTGGATTGAAGGTGATATTGATATACCGTCCATACGCCAGTAAAACTGAGTTCTCGCGGCGTGCAATTGGCAACTATCGCTGCTTGTCGACGCAGTTGGATGGTGAGATTGTAAGCCACCATGGCCATCCCCAGTTCTTTTCGAAACATCTCAACTGATTTGCTCTTGAGCGATTCAGTATTCAAGACGACTTTTATGTTTCGAATGTCCACTTCGAACTCCCTTTCACAATGCGCTCCTTCGCTTCGGCTTGTATGTGGTGTACAAAGTAGTGGACTGTCATCGTCCGCTAATGGCTCTTTATCGGCTG
>JAYVPE010000474.1:0-4163 GCA_043757575.1 Pirellula sp. | reverse complement strand
CGAAATGGAGGTGTGTTAGCTCTAACTCGCCATCAATCGCGAACTTTGTAAAAAACTATGAAACGATGGAAAGTTTTTTTCCGTGGAATTCCCGCCAGCAAACACGCAACCAATGCGCCAGCCAAACCGCAAAAGTGGCTCAGTTTCTAATCGGAATTGACAAGATGCCGTCCATTCCAAGTACGATTTAAGTGGCCGTAAATGTGTCCCAATCGGATACCCAGATCAATCTCGTCGATTTGGTTTCTATTGCACATGTCCTCGATCAACTGTGAGAGATGAACTCTTGCGTCTTCGAGCTGATGGACGAACGTTGCCCAGAAAACTGGATCGTCGATTGAACGAATTAGGTCAGGTTCGCTTTCCATAGTTTTCTTTAATTAAATACGGCGTTTTGCCAGTCCTAGTAGTCCAACGTGGCTTCTGACCAATGCTACAAAGCTAGTTGTGAAAATGCAATCATTTACTGGGGTGACGGAACAGTGCTTGTCCAAAAGAAACGAGTCCGATGGTAAATAGGCATCCGGCAATTGACGCTGCCATCGGAGCGTAGCCGAAGAAAACTGAATCTAAGGCTTTCGACGTTGGCCCTCCAGTTTTGCCAATGTATGAAAACAATGCGAATGTTGTGACTGCGTGGCAGAACAAGCAAAACATGAATCCGAGAACGATGATCACAAGACTCGGCAACGGCTCCCTGCGAAATTGAACCGCTTCCCTCTGTTCTTTCGGCGACTCATAGGGTTGCGATGTCACGTTTTCACCTTTAGCCGATTGTTGCGTTGTGAGTCATTTTGGTTGGTGTGCGTCCCATAAAACTTGGATGTCAACGTTGTCAACACTGTGTCCTCCGTTTTAGCATGGAATCGCTTTGCGTCGTCTAGGAACAACGGCTGCAACATCATCGCAATCGACAGAAAAATCATTATCGCAAGACTTGAATGCACAACATGCGAATAAATTGGAAGCCAAGGAGATCCAAGTTTTGCCATCAGTAAAATAATGACAGCATCGGCGATTACGATCAGGATCGAAATTAGTGAATAGGAAATTACGCAGTCCGATATTAAAGCGATTCGAGCAAATACAGGCGTACTTACAACGTCCATCAGATTGTAGTGAAACTTTAGGCTTGAAACAAAATTGGTCAGTACAAGGTAGAAAACAAAAAGTACAATTCCGTGGCTGAGCATCACCCCCAATGGTCCAATCGGGGAAAATGCGTTTCGGGCATTCGATGGGTCATTCGTTCTCATTTTGAGTGGCTCACTTGCAATCGTATTTGAATTGGATGACAACTGACTACTTCGATGAACAAGGAATATGCCGGATTCGGCAAAATTCTTTCCACCTCTTCCATAATCTGGCCGCACAACCATGCTTTGTCAATCATTTCATCAATGGTCATCAAAACCCGTTCGGATTAGTCACAAATGCGGTAGTGACTTGTTGCCTCTTAAACGCTATTTAGAGCGAAGGCAATCAACCACGCCGGTACGTCCGCCGCCATCGACTGACCTAAGGAGTTGACTCAAAGCAGTTCAAGGCATCACGATCTACTAATCTTGATTTTGCATTCCCCGCAGGCATCGACTCAATCGACAACAAGACCGTCGGCGTTAGTAGCCCTCAAAAGGATGCATTACAAGGCCTAACGGTACTAACCATTTAAGGGAACCTCGGAACGAACGCCATTGTGACACAGCAAGAGCCACAAAATTTCCATTTTGATCCACCACAATGAAAAGAACGCCAAGTACACTGCAACAGGAATCCTGAAATCAAAGTATTGGCTCAAAATCATGGCGGGAAGGAGTCCTCCGACAAGGAAAAAGTACATCCCAAGCCACCAATATCCAATCGGCTCGGCGGAATTGATTTGCTCCTGAGACATGTTGGTTTGCCATCGTCGGCTGCACCATATTCGCACTCGGTATTTCCACAAAGCGAGCAAGAGCAGAGCGGGCAACAGACAGCTCCACCATACGGTATCGCTTAGTTTCAATTCATTAACTCCGAGAAGACACAAAGCGATCAATAATGCACAAGGAATCGCCAGCCAGTTCATCTTCGCTACCATCATGCAATCTCTGTTAACCTTCTACAAGGCATAGTTCGACGGTCCAATCCGGCTTCGTTCGACTTCAAACTCGGCGTTTATCTTACGACGTAGAATCCATCGGCGAATCAAACTCGCCGATTTCAATTCCGACTCGTACTTGGCTTCGATCGATGCCCTTAGCTCAGACAATTTGCGTCGATGATCTGGGTGGCTCGCCATTCTCCACGGGCCATCCTGGATGATGTTAGTGTGTCTCAACGGGAACCTCCTTTAAACCGGATTTGTTAATGGCAAAGCCCACCAGCAAGGATAACAAAAACACAATTGCAGCGTATGGCAGCCCAAAGATGCTTGCAATAATTCCAGCGGAAATTGGATTACCAAGCCCGATACTCGCCATTGCACGATCATTTGCAAAAACGAGCAAATAGATTGACTGAAATGCTCCCCAAGAAATACTCGGTGATCAATTGAGGAGCAACAATTCGGAGTCGATTCGGTCAACAAGCGACATCCAGTGTGCTCTAGCTAGCGTACGAGTCTCCACATCCTTCGCACGTGCGTCAACATAACTGTGTTGAGCCAGATAGGACTCTTTTCGTTCTTCCAGGTAAGCCTTCAGATCGGCAAGTGAACTTGGAATCAAGCCAATTCCATAGCAACCACAAGTATGAAAACAATGTCCTGTTCGAAACATCGACTTGAAAGTACGCCACGTAGATGTGTCCCGCTTGGATGGAGATTTAAAATCCAGCCCCATACTCGCCATTGGGATCATGCATTCTGGGCAAACAAATGCCCCGTTCGCATATTCCTCTTCAAGCCCTGCTAAACTAAACCCAAACTCCTCTTCCATTCGCTTCAGGATCAGAGGATGTGACTGCATGTTAACTAGTTGTTGGTAAATATACCCCTTGTCTCTTACGGAGAGCCATTCAAGTATGTTTGGCTGCTTAAACGATTTCTGGCAATCAAAACAAGCATAGTGCGGTTTGTATCGTCTAAACGCATATCGACACATTTTGTTTCCGCCTCGTTTATCTCGTATTCCTGCGGATCGCTACTTAGGGCAATCGTGCGTTTATTCACTGGCACTTGGGACTCGAATCGTCATCAAGCTTGTTAGAATGCCCAAAAAGCAACAAAGAAACGACGCACCCAGCGGAGGGTAGTATAACACGATTTCAGAGCTGTCCCTTCCATACTGGGAGATTTGACCAGACCACAGGGAACAAATTATTCCAGCACCTACGCAACCCGTTACGAAGAACATGGCAATGCCCAAAAAAGCTCGCCGTTCAATTACCAAGGCTATTGCTAAACCAATCATTGCTCCTGTCAGACCGCAGAGTGGTGTCGAAATCAGTGCCGCTTGCTGTCCGTGACTCAGTCCTGGCTCGGATTCAACAATGCAGTTCTCCAACGCAATTGCAGCAGCAATGTAACCAATGGTGCCTAGAATCAATCCGCCCATTGACATGGAGAACCGTAACCACCAGGTTGTCGTCCCCAAAGAAGTCATTCTATGGCTTGTCGCAAACCAAATGTAACCACAATGTAGCCTGCGGCAGTTCCAATCGCATTAAAGCAAGCCGCAATACGGTGGGCATTTGTAATAGGGACTCCGGTTCTGGCAAAGGTCACAGGATCGAATTGGCTCCCCATTACTAAACGTTCCTGATAAAATGTAAAGGCAGCGGGTACTGCCAGAAGTAGCGACCAAAGGAAGCCATTGCGAGCACCAATCAAGAATGCATCCGTCTTCGTTGGCTCTGGTTTGCTCGATTGTTCTGAAGAAGGCTCGTATGGATTGAGAGAGTTGTTCATTTGGCTTGCCCTTGGAATTTCCGGGTCAATTCCCCGTTCTTAACCTCAGTCGAAATGCTCCCTCGATATCCAGATTCAATGTAGCAATTTACGTCGTGGCGTCTTTTTAAACCATCTGCTAGTGAGTAGGAAATCTTGACGTCAGATTCGCCAATCGGATTTACCCGACATGACTTGGCCCCGGCCGAGGTGACGAAGGTCGTGATGGACGAGGAGGCCGGGCGCGTCGAAGTGGTCGTGCCGGACGAGCAGCTATCTCTGGCGATCGGCCGCC
>JAYVPE010000473.1:0-15767 GCA_043757575.1 Pirellula sp. | reverse complement strand
CTCAACGAGGCAGAACTTGGTTGCCGCCGAAGCCGGTTTGAAAGTTATTCGGCCAGTTACTATTCGGCTGAGTTGGTTGCGGGATTGGTTGCGATACGGGCAAGCCACCGGGCTGTTGTTGCATGTTGCCAGCATTGCCCCTAGGATCGAACGACTGAGTCGTCCAACCTGGGTTCGGCGTTGCGCCGTTTTGCCCTCCCGGCCCTGCCCCGAAAAAGCTGCCGGAACCTTGGTTCGGCTGTCCCCCACCCTGCCCTGGCAAAAAGTTCATTGGCAATTGGCCGTTGTTAACTTCCATTCCAAACTGATTGACCTGCTTCTGTACCATTTGGCCAATACCATCAAGAAACCCGTCGCCCGACGGCGGCGTGATTCCGTTCTGATTCTGTTGCAATCGCTTTTCTACATTATCGAGGTACGGACCTACAATTTGTTTAATCTCGGCAGGCAAGATTCCGCCCGAGTTCGCTAATATTCGACTGATGTAGAGCCCGCTTCGTGAATTCGCGATTCGCTGCTGTTGGGTTGCACCAAGCAACGTCATTGCAAACATTGTGATGAGCAAGCAAAGGGCTATGCCTTTAATCAAACCAAAGCCAGCACCCAATTGCCTATCGAAATCCTTAAGTTTAACCCTGTCGATGGAGGTGCTGACCAACCGAAACATCATCCAAATGATCAAACTAGAACCAAAATACAAAAGCAGCATCGCTAAAAACAGATTCCATGGCGGTTGAGCATTGATCATCTTTGCTACATCATTGCGAAACAGGTAAGCAACGAAATAGCTGGCAACGATCGATGCTAGCGAAGCCATCTGCCACGCAAATCCCTTGATTGCTCCAAATAGGGTTGTCGCTGCCAATACGATCAACATGATCAAATCATAAGCCTGCATTGCTAGCTATCCGTTCAGTGGTTCCAGTATCGCGAGTCTGTTGCGAAGCAGACTTTTTCGTGTCTATCGACTATAGCGATTAGCAACCTGAAGTGCGAAGACCAAAATAGCCCCCCTGCCCTGCCCCGCAGATTTTGTTTTCAACCAGTTCAAAGCATTGGATGGACTGGACGCGATTCAATTGCAAATGCTAAAAGAGGATAGGAGCGATCGCGTCGCGGTCGGAACTAAAGCGATCGCGGAGCGATAGGCCGCATTCACTTAGAACTAGAATCATGGCTGATTTCAATACCCACATTTCACTCAGCACGGCTGCAGGCGCTTTTTATGGCGTAGGCGGCTATCAAGCTGGTTTACCATGGGAAAGCTGCGTGATTGGCGGTTCGCTTTGCAGCGTCAGCGGAATGCTCCCAGACCTCGATAGCGACTCGGGGATACCACTTCGTGAAGCCAAGGATGTTCCACACACAGCCGCTCAGTGGGTAGAATCGCTCCGAACAATGTGGTAGGCCCCTGCCCTGCTTTGCCCTGCCCTGCTCACTTGGCTACTACTCAAACATACGTTCATGATTAATCTCGGGAAAAAGAACCTACTTGGTGTTCACATTGATGCAGTCGACTACGAAGCGGCAGTGACTCGCTTTATCGAATCGGGCAAGGAATCGAAACGCCTGACCGTAACAGCTCTGGCTGTTCATGGAGTGATGACAGGTGCCTTTGATCACGAGCATCGCCATCGACTAAATAGTCTCGATATGGTTGTGCCTGATGGAATGCCTGTTCGTTGGGGTGTAAACTTGCTTCATGGGACAGCATTGCCCGATCGTGTCTACGGTCCGAACCTGATGCTTAAAATATGTGAAGCTGCGGCCAAGCACAGCTTACCGCTCTATTTTTTTGGCACACAACGGGAAACGTTAGATAAGCTGATCGACAACTTGCGAGGCAAATTCCCAGAGATAATTGTCGCTGGCTCAGAACCATCTCAGTTTCGCAAGCTTAGCGAAGACGAATCGAAGGCATTAGTCGAAAGGATTCGATCGAGCGGTGCCAAGATTACGTTCGTGGGACTCGGTTGTCCGCGACAAGAAATTTGGGCTTACGAATTGGGAGACGAGTTGAGCATGCCGGTCTTTGCGGTGGGCGCGGCATTCCCATTCCATGCAGGGACGTTGCCTCAGGCTCCGATGTGGATGCAAAACAACGGCTTAGAATGGTTGTTTCGGTTTGCTTCAGAACCGAGACGCCTATGGAAGCGGTACCTCTATTTGAACCCAGCTTATTTAACCCTGGTTGGGTTGCAGTTATTGAGGCTATGTACGATTGACCCAAACGCGACTAAAAAGCCAAGTCACCAAGAGCGATTCGGATAAGCAGACCGCGATCTCGGCTTCGCCATCGACGCCCCCTGCCCTGCCCTGCCCTTCCATCCGCTTAGGAACGCCTAACCCCACAACCGTTTTTGGAAATTTTAGAAAACATCGCTCAGATCGCCTGTCAGAGTTCCCAGATTTTCCGAAATGGGCGAATCCACTGCCGTTTCCAAGTCGCGTTGTTTCTTAGCAATAACTGCATCTTTTTTTGGCCTTGGACTTGCGTTGGATGTCTTGAAATCGTCAACCAAGCTTTGAATTCCGGGCTGTAGTTCATTAAGCATTTCAGCTAGTGCCGACATCACGGAATAGGTGTCTGCGTTTTGATGATGCCCAAGGACTTCAATCCGACCCAGCACCTTGGTCTTCGATATAACGGGAAGACGGAGCGACCACCGCTCGGAAAATTCAGGGAGCTTGTTGACGTGCCAACTAGCATGAAATCCTTCATGTAGCCAAGGCATGTTCAGGTCCAGGCTAATCTTTGCGAGTTGGTGTTTCTCAGCGAACTCCACCATCGTACTCCAAACAATGTCCCATTCACGTGTGCCTTGCAATCGAACCGTTTGCTGTCGAATCTTATGATCCGCAATACCATGCCTAGCAACGATGCTTTTTGAAAAATTCAGACTGCGTTTGAAAAGTAGTTCGAGTTCTGCAAAGCCAAATACTCGCGTTGCTACCAAAGATCCAAGCGCGAAAATCATGGTTCCAATCGAAATCACATCCGATTGAAAAACGACGCCAAGTACGGCACCGCTAGCTGTTACCAAACTCAGCAATGTGATGACGAAGACCAACCATCTGTTTTTAATTCCAAACCGCATCAAATTGTGATGCAAATGCCCTCGATCTACCGTGAATACGCTTCGACCAGTCAGTTTGCGGCGGACAATGGCCATACCTGAATCGAACAAAGGAATCGCCATCAAAACAATTGGTACTGCAATCGAAATCGGGCTCTCTTCTTGAAGCCAACTTCTCATTGCAAGTACACCAAGAATTAAACCGACTAGCATACTACCAGCGTCACCTAAAAACACCTTGGCCGGCGGCAAGTTGAAAATCAAGAAACCCAGAAGCGAGCCAGCCATCGCGGCCGCAACCATCGACTCCATATGGTTTCCTGTAAACCAACCGATTGCAGACAAAGCAGCAAATGCTATCCATCCAACTGAAGAGCAAAGACCGTCTGCTCCGTCAATGAGGTTCACCGAGTTGATCGAGAGGAGTAGCCATCCGAGTGTGATTGGGACGGCAAGCAAACCGAGTTGCACCGGCATTCCGAAAATGCTGATCGAATCGATTGTAAAGCCAAACGCAATGATCGACATGCATATGATGACCTGGCCAGCTAGCTTCTGACGCCCGCGAAGACCGAAGCGATCGTCCAAAACTCCCAACAGAACAATCGCTATGGCTCCTATTGCCAGCGAGGTAGCTTCGTAGGCGTGCCCCGTAAACATCGTGGCGAACTCTGCGTTGGTTAATAAACACACGCCCACCGTAGCAATCATGCTAAAGAGAATCGCTAGACCTCCACAAAGTGCGATTGGTTCGCGGTGCAATTTGCGGTGCGTGTCCGGGTGATCCATCAACCCAATTGACAACGCCAACCGTTTAGCAAGTGGCGTTGCAATAAGTGCAAACAAGAAAGCGATCGATAGCGCAGCAAGCGGAAAGACTGGAAGAATCATAGATGGAACCTCAATGAGTGTTTGGCACCAATTCACTTTTGGCGTCACTTCGTGCAAGCGGTGATCGTATGAACCGCACCGACCTTAGCACTATGATCCTTAGACTCGACCTATTCGTCTAGATCCGTAGTCATTAACTTATCGTAAAAGTTTTCGTTAGAATTAATTCATTCTCTATTGCCGTCAATGTTGAGGGAATCCTCGCAAATCGCAGTCCCGGAACAATTGTTTCAAACAGAATAATCTACAATTTTTTTCAAGTCGATTGGCACGATATATTGGACGTTTAGTGGCGAGCGAGCAACCGCAAAGCTGTCGCAATGGCGGACAGATTTCTTTTCTAAATACTGCTATGCTAATATTTTAAATTCCTTTAATTGCTCGAAATTTTAAACAGGGTTGCGTCCAGTTGTCAGCGTAAAGGCAGTACTCGTAAAGTACCCAATATTTTCGATAAATCTTTTAAAATCTTATTTTTAGCGGAAGCACCATGGATCGCGAAAAGTACCAAGAACTTGTGTCAACCTTTTTCGAGTGGAACCAGCCTGCGATCTCGCAAATTTTTTCCGAATTGCTCTCGGCTGTGGCCGCAGAAGGAGATCTGACCCCCGCAGGGTTGATGAGCCAAAACTACGAAACCGCCAGAGCCAACCCCGAGATCCATGTGCTGCCTGGAAACCTGAAGGATGCACGCGATGCGATCTTTCCTTATTTCTGGGGAACTGACAGTTGGAACAACCCACTGCATTTGGAAAACGTAAAAGGGCCCGCCAATCACGCTTCACTCATTGGAGCTCTCGCCTGCTTGCTCAAGAATCCCAACTTGTGCACGGATCGTTATAGCCAACGTTCCAACGAGCTCGAAGTCAAAGCGGTTACGACCTTAGCGAATTTAATCTTCTACCATACTGACGATCCGTGGGGTGTGTTTACCATTGGCGGCACGATATCAAACTTGTACGGAGCCAAGATTGGACTGGAACGCGTATTGCCCGGTGCGATGCGTTCCGGATTGATGGGGCACCGCATCGTTGGCATCTGTTCGAAAGCAAGTCACTACTCGAACCAAACCGTGGCAGGCTGGCTTGGCATTGGTACTCAAAACCTCATCGAAATCCCGACCGATGAAAAACTCGCGATGCGGATCGATCTGCTCGAGAGTAAACTTGACGAACTGTATCGCTCCAACGTCAAGGTCGCTTACGTATGTGCGACCTTCGGTACCACCGATGGCTTTGGAATCGACGATATCCAAGCGATTCGCGAACTACTGGTTGCCAAGAGCAAACAGTATTCGGTACCGATGCCGCAACTCCACGCAGATGCAGCCGTGGGTTGGGCCATGGTAATGCTCACTGACTACGATACTTCAAAAAACCCTTTACGCATGGAAGAAGGGCTTTTAAACATTGTTCGTACCGTTCAAATTAAGAACAAGGGATTGAGATACGCGGACAGCGTAACCATCGATTTTCATAAGCTTGGCCGTGGCCATTATCCGTCAAGTGCGTTCATCGTGAATCGACGCGACGACCTGAAGTACTTGGCCAGAACGGTATCAGATACTCCGTACTTTTCGGATGCGGATGCAAGCCGAGATCCTGCGCTTTTTACTCTGGAGTGCTCACGGCCAGGCCTAGGCCCGTATTGCGTCATCGCATCGCTCAATGGAATTGGATTGACCGGCTGGCAAATGCTGACTGCGCGTGCGTTGGAGTTAACACAACGGCTCAAAGATAGGCTGTCGACCATAGAGTACTGCAAGGTGCTCAATGCGGAAACCTGTGGCGTCTCAGTGAATTGGTGGGTATTGCCCAAGGGGCGAAATGCCGAGGAGATTTATCAGCGTTTGGTCCGCAATGAATTAACTCCGGAACAGATCGCACGCTACCTGCCAGAAGTTCGACAACTGTTCGACAAGCGAACCAAAATGATGGATCCGACGCTGGACGCTCGACTGGGGTTCACAACCAGTTATGGTTACTGCCCAAATGGCATCGACATTCCAGCATGGAAGGCAGTCTTTTTCAATCCTAAGACAACAGAAGAAATCGTTGATCGCATCGCGTACGGCATTGAGGAACTATAGCCGCAGGTTACAAGGACTTGGCTGAGTAGCTTTTCTTCAAAAAAGACCAAGGCGAGCGACCGCGATAGTCATCAACTATCTAACCACGAAAAATGCTGCATTGGTCACGCCAAGCCTTTTTGACCACGTGACCGAATCCACCATGCAGAAAAAAAACACATTGGAATGAAGAGTAACGCTGCGTAGCGGCTCTGGATCAAAATCATTGCAACAACACATAAGGCAACGACGGCAATCAGAATTGGGATGCTAGTCAAAAATTTCATGTCAAGGCTCCTTCATGGTCATGGTGATAGACGCAGTGCTCCAATTCCTGCCAGGTCGGCAGGACCCTTGGTTTCCTTTGGCTTCGCAAAGATCACCAGGCCTACTCCCAACACTATTCCGGCCATACTAATCCACTGCGCAATACTGAGTGATGTTCCGAATTGTCCCGCTTCATCCACTCGGATGAACTCCTCGATGATTCGTTGGACACCGTAAGCAATCAGTCCGACCCCGATGACAACTCCTTTCCGCTTTGCAATTGTCGCAAACAAATAAGTCCAAACACAAAGGACGAGACCGCTCACCGCGGCATAAATCTGAGACGGATGAATCGGCAACGAATGCGTGGGTACTTCGCTTGCAGCAAGCTGGAACCGGCGATTGTCGACTCGAATGGTAGCTTCAAAAACCGGAGCCGACAGTGGATCGCTGGGATTGGGCCTTTCCACTATTGCATCATCGATCGAAACAAGTTTCTGCCCCAATTGAATGTTGTTCGCAGATGCCCAACTGTTGGGCCGCACTTTAAGGATCCATTGCGGGCCAGTTTGGGTCGGCTTTTTTTCGGTCTCCATGCCGAAGAGTTCACCTGACTCCATTTGATCGACGTAGGCTGGCGATCCGGCCGGGAAGGAGATCGAAGGTAACGAACTATCGCATAATCCGCCGTAACAGCAACCATTCAGCAGACAGCCAATGCGACCAAATGCGAGTCCAATAAAAAAGGCGGGCGTGACACAGTCCGCAATCGAAAGCAGCGAAAATCGATTCTTGCGACTCCACCAAGCCATCGCGATCAAGCCACCTATGACGCTTCCGTAAACAACCAATCCGCCCTCAGTTACCTGAAGGGCTTTCCATAACTTGTCACCGATCGTACTGCCAAGTTCGTTCCATTTCTGAACGACATAAAACAATCGAGCCCCCACCAATCCCGCCACAACGGTCCAAGTTGCCAATGAAACGAATGCATCGCGCGTCAATCCCGCTTTTTCACATTGATGCATGGCGATCGCCATCGCGCTAACCACCCCTAACAACAACATGACTCCATAACCGCGTATCGGCAGTCCAACGATCCATGGTGTGGGCGTCCCAACATCGAACCGGGTCTCGATTTGCGGCAGCAAAAAAATAACAATGAGAGCGGCCACCGCCCAAACCACCCCCTGCTCCTCAAGCACCTTGGAAACGCTTTGTTTGGTGCGAGAAGTTACAAGGATCGCGATTGCAAAAAGAACAATCGCTCCGAGAACCCAACCAAAACCAAGAACCGGAATACCGAGGAATTCATGCGGAATATAAAAAAGTGTAGGCCGCACTATTCTGTACTTTCCATGTGGTGTGATTCCTTTGCCATGATCGTCATGTTGTCGATCAAGCGAGTGCTGCCCACTCTTGCCGCTATAATTGCAACTGCACTCTCGTCGACCACGTCGACAGACTCCATCGTACCAGGATGCACAATTGCCGCATAATCAATGCAATCAACAGGTGCCGTTTCCAACTCCACTCGCATAGCCGCCTCCAAACTTACACTTGTGTTTTCACCCGCATCCAATCTACGTTGAGCAAGGCACAAAGCTCGCCAAAGGCCAACTGCACGCACTCGATCTTCCCTGGAGAGATATCGATTGCGGCTGCTCATGGCAAGGCCGTCTGGTTCGCGAACCGTTTCACAAGCTTCGACACGGATGGGTACGTTTAAATCGTCCACCATGGCCCTGATGACAGCTACTTGTTGGTAATCCTTGCGACCAAAGTAAGCTACATGAGCTGGGATCAATTGAAACAATTTCAAAACAATAGTCGCCACCCCGCAGAAATGACCCGGTCTCAATTGGCCTTCCCAACGTCGAGCAACGGATGGCGGTTCGACAAACGTAGAGTGGCGGCTGCTGTAGATTCGATCCGAGGGTGGAACAAAGACATAGTCGCACCCGTGCTGGCGAAGACATGCCAGATCCGAATCTAGTGTGCGAGGATACCTAGCTAAATCGTCATTGGGACCAAACTGGGTTGGATTAACAAAGATGGTTGCAACGGCAACTTCACAATCCTGCTTGGCGCGATGAACCAATGATAGATGACCCGCATGCAATGCCCCCATCGTCGGCACGACGCCGACGCGCTTGCCATCTCGGCGAATAAAGTCGATTTGAGCGTAGATCTCGTTTAGGTCGTGAATGACTTTCATACGTTAGCCAAAGTACGCGACTGCATTTTTGAATACCTTGAGCCCTTCACCGTGCTCTGGCTGCGTATCTCGACGCGTCCACTGCGGATGGTTAGTCGGGAACAAATGGCGTTCTGGGTGCGGCATCAATCCAAAGATACGACCCGTTGAATCGCAAATGCCAGCCACGTTGCCCTGCGCACCATTTGGATTGGTTGGAAAGGGAAGCACATCGCGACCAGTCGTTCCGTCCGCTTCCGAATACCGGAGAACGATTTGTTGCTGTTCTATTAATAGTGCTTCCGATTCGTCATTCCGAAACAGGAATCGTCCCTCGGCATGCGCTATAGGAAGATAGCATTCTTCAATGCCTCGCAAGAAAACACAGTTATTTGTCTCCGGTTTTAAGTGGACCCAACGACTTTCGAATCGTCCCTGTCGGTTCCATGTCAAGGTCGCGGGTTGAACGCTGGTGGACGTATCAAAGAAAATCCCTAACCGCATCATGATTTGAAAACCGTTGCAAATACCGAGCACCAATCGATCGTGCTGGCGAAATGACTCAAGCGTATCGGCCAGAAATGTTTGCAATTGAGTCGCCAAAATGCGGCCAGCCGCGATATCGTCGCCGTAGCTAAATCCGCCCGGAAAGCAAAGGATTTGAAAGGAAGCCGCCAGATCGGGGTGTTCAATCAACTGATTGACGTGAAGCCTTACAGCCTCTGCCCCAGCCAATTCAAAGGCGTAGGCGGTTTCTACATCGCAATTGGTGCCAGGAGCTCGCAGAACGAGCACTCTCGGTTTGGCCATCCTAAAATTCTTTCCTTGATTGCCAGCGCAGAACGGGACTCAGGTGGTAGATATTTCCAAAACAAATCTACCCCGAAACCTTCCTTTTTGTCAGGGGAGAGGCCAGTCGTCATGCACGATTTGTTTGCCACTCGGGGACATTTCACCGCCCAGGAGCGTGATGAGCACATACTCACCACGCTCAGCGTGATGGTTCCGAGCATCGCAGCCCGAAAACTAGAGTTTGACGCAGCGCTAGAGGCA
This sequence comes from Pirellula sp., assembly GCA_043757575.1. Taxonomy (GTDB): domain Bacteria; phylum Planctomycetota; class Planctomycetia; order Pirellulales; family Pirellulaceae; genus JBKCUI01. Next base: position 6,214 of record JAYVPE010000473.1, on the reverse strand, counting down.
TTGGTCGAGGATCATCGTAGCAGCTCGTCCTAGGTCGAGCTCGCTCGCGATTGGGACTCGCTGGATGCTAGTCATCGATCGGAACCAGATTTCTTGTCGGCGAACAAATTGTCGGGTATGAGCCTTAACCTGTTCGACCATATCCTTTTCATTGACCGTACCCTTCAAGAATTCCAGCGGCTCCTTGTATCCAACCGCTTGTGCTGCAGTTCTTCCAAAAGCACCGAATTTGGCGATCAGCGTCTTCACCTCGTTCAGCAAGCCTCGATGGAACATCCCGTCAACGCGTAGATTCACTCGGCTATGTAGCTGTGGTCGATCCCATGCTAGCGCAAAACACTTGCAGCTTGTTGGCCCTTGGGCCTGTTCGAATTGATTTTGCCAATGACTTAGTGGCCGGCCTGTGATCTTCGCAACTTCCAAGGCCCTAGTCATACGACGAACGTCACCGTCGAGGATCTTGAATGCCGAAAGGGGATCTACCTGTTCCAACCGTTTGCGAAGGGATTCCAGGCCGAAGGCTGCTACATCGGCTTCTACGGCGGCTCTAAAATCCCAATCTGCCGGCGGGCCAAGAAACATTCCGCAAAAAAGCGTTTTGATATAAAGAGGAGTGCCTCCAACGAGAAGTACTTTCTTTCCGCGAGCTCGCACTTCGTCGGCTTTCGCGTGCGCATCAACTACAAATTGCGAAACGCTGTACTCGCTGGTCGGGTCTACTAAATCGATTAGATGATGAGGAACTCGCTCTCTCTGGTCGGACGTGGGCTTGGCCGTTCCAATGTCCATCCCTCGATAAACGGCCATTGAGTCGACGGAAATAATTTCCGCATCGATCCGTTCGGCCAATTCCAAAGCGACGCGGCTCTTTCCTGAAGCCGTCGGCCCAGTCAAAAACCATGCATCTTGAATAGGAGGCTTGATCCAATCGGCGAAAGGCTGTGTTTGAAGTGACATCGAAGGTTGACTATTGTGTAAATGCTTTGGTCCTTTTCGCGTTTAACGCCATACCATTTGACCGCACACTATCATAGCAACATCACAAAGAAATATCCCAATTTCGTCTCTAAGTGATTCGCCAAAACAGGCGTTTCGCGTTCTCCGTTGTAATTTCCGCTAGTTTCTTGACTGAAATCCCGACAATCTCCGCCAAGCATTTCGCGGTATGAACAACGAATGAGGGTTCATTAGGACGCCTTGAACGATTCGGCTCGGGGGTCAGATACGGACAATCCGTCTCCACTAAAAGCCGATCCAGTGGAATCAACCTGGCTGTTTTACGAAGTTCCTCGGATTTTTTATAAGTCAACATGCCTGCGAAACTGACGAATAACCCGAATTCCAAACATTGCTCGGCCGTTTCAGTCGATCCTGAAAACGAATGCATTACACCTCTAAGCGGTCCCTTTCTCGATTGCTGGCCCAACGCTGCAAGCATTTCCGTTTCGCAATCACGCATATGAATGATCATTGGCAATTTCGTTTCGAAACTTAGCTGCCAATGACTCTCGAAGTTAGACTGTTGTATCTCGAAAGGGCAATCGTCCCAATGCCGATCCAAACCGGTTTCACCCAAAGCACAGACGCGGGGATGGTTTGTCATTTCAACGATCTTGCTCCAGTCATCTGGTGCCGATTGGTGCGCGTAGTTGGGGTGTAACCCTACCGATGCCCAAACGCCGTCCTTCGATTCAGCGATCGCAATAGCTTCGGTGCACGTTTTCGCATCTACGGCAACACAAATCACCTGCGACACGCCCGCTTTTTTCGCACGTGCAAGAACATCATCCAGTTGATTGGCAAGCGACTTGTCAGCCAAATGCGCGTGGGTATCAATCCAGGCCATCGAGCCGCCTCAAGTAAAAAAGAACCGTGTCAAATGATAAAAAATCGGGGCGGAAAAACAGAGGGTATCAATGCGATCCAAAACGCCCGCATGGCCACGTACCAATGTGCCGTAGTCATGTACTCCTCGATCTCGCTTAATCGCACTCATCGTCATGCCGCCTGCAAAACCGAGAGCCGCAACCACGATGGCCATAAAGGCTGATTCCCACGGCGTAAACGGCGTGACCCAATAAAGTATCGCACCGACGATTCCGGTCGAGAGAGCACCACCGACCAACCCCTCCCATGTCCTCGAACTACTGACGTCCTTTGCAATTACCTGTTTATTAGCGACACGCCCCCATACCCACTGGAAGACATCGGAAACCTGTGTGATCAAGACAAAAAAGAAAAGCAAACCAGCATTGCTACCACCCCAAGGCGCTCCGGCAGCATTTTTCAAGGTCAAATAAAGTAACGCCGGAGCAAACGAAAGGCAGTACACGCAAATCATCAAACCCGCTTGAATCTGAGCCGAGCGTTCTAAAAAACGTTTATGATCACCAGCCATCGCGATCCTCGCTGGTATAAACAGAGAAGCATACACGGGGATCATGATGCTATAGATTTCATAGAAATCGATGACGGTTCCGTTCTGGTATTTTATTCCTAATGGAGACAACCCGATCAGAACGTATTGCAACGGGGTAAAGACGACCAAACTCCAAAACAAAGCGCGGTGATCACCTCGCCTTGTTGGCGTCATCGTAATAAACTCGCGGAATGCCCAAAACGAAACGAGACCGAACAACACCGTTGTTCCAACTTCCTTAAGAAATAATCCTGCAATCAAAATTGCAAACATCAACCACCAGGACCAAAGTCGCAGCACGAATCGCTCGACCAGCGCAGGATTAATCGATGGACTCGATCGACGGGTTAAATAGTTTGCAACCCAGGAAGCGATGGCAAGAACCGAAAGCACGACGCTCGCCAAAATGAGCGTACGCATATCCAACCATGCACGCAGTGGTACCGCTGGCACGATTCGGGCCGCTGTGTTTGCGAGATCTCTGGCTGTGTCCGTTACCGCAGGGATATCGGCCTGGGCGAAAAGTAAATTAAGGAATAGCATCACACCAAGTGGGACTGTGTTTCGAACTTCTACGCTATATTATCACGATTTCTCAGCTTGCCGAGATCGAATGTGAAACGTTTTTCCTCGACATCGATCTGAACTTGGATTTTAACGATTGGAATAAGCATGTTGATTCGGCTTGGTACACGCCAAAGTGCCCTCGCTTTGTGGCAGGCAGAATTCATTTCAGATGCGTTGCGAACGCTTGGGCATCAGGTCCATCTGGTCAAAATCACCACCTCCGGTGACATTTCTACAACGCCGCTCGGTGAATCGGGCGGTCAAGGAGTGTTTACCAAAGAGATTCAACGCGCTTTGCTAGACAATCGTTGTGATTTGGCTGTTCATAGCCTCAAAGATTTACCTACCGAAGTTATTCCAGAATTGACCTTGGCCGCAGTCCCACCCCGCGAGGACACGGCCGATTGCCTTCTCTCTAAAGGAATGCATTTAGCGGATCTACCGTTAGGATCAAGCATTGGAACAGGCTCGCCTCGCCGGAAAGCCAGCCTTCTGCATGTTCGACCAGATTTGAAAGTGAAAGATATCCGTGGAAATGTCGATACACGACTTCGAAAATTAGACGAAAGCCAATACGACGCAATTATTTTGGCCTTTGCTGGCCTAAATCGCCTGGGACTTCAAGCCCGAATAACCCAAAAGTTTGCCATGGACGAAATGCTTCCAGCCGTCGGACAAGCCGCCCTCGGGCTAGAAACTCGCTCCGACGACCGTCTCACGATTGAGGCCGTAACGCAATTAGACGATAGGACTACGCATGCGGCCGTGATTGCCGAACGATCTTTGCTCCGGTCAATGCGAGCAGGATGCCTTGCTCCGCTTGCGTGCAATGCTGCTGTCCATGACCAGTCAATCCAAATCTGGGCAAGAGTGTTTTCACCGGATGGCAAAAAAAGGATCGAAGTCAAACATTCGATCGACCACAGCTTGGAAATCGCGGGATTGGAACACAAAAAAGAGTTGTACATCCTGGCTGATCATCTCGGTCGCGAAGCCGCCAATCTATTGGCCGAGCAAGGTGCGACGGAGCTCATTGATCAAGCACGACGATAATATCTGATTCGAAAATATCTGATTCGAACGCCCCCTTGTTACAATAGTGTTTGAACTCTATTAGGCATTCATGCTAGGGTTTTTCCATTTGGGAGGAGTTGTGTTTTGGCATTTAATGGAAATCGGATAGTCTTTTTGCTCTTGCTATTGGTGCAGTCACCTTCAAGCGCGATGGGAGAGGACTGGCCAAACTGGAGGGGGCCAGCTCGAAACGGCATATCCACCGAAAGGCAATGGCAACACACTTGGCCAGCAGACGGACCTGCCATCCTTTGGAAGGCAACTGTTGGAGTAGGATATTCATCGGTGACGATTGCCGATGGTCAGCTTTATACGATGGGCAATTCGGAGGAACACGATACCGTCTATTGTTTAAATGCTCGCACTGGCACAGTCATCTGGAAGCATACGTACGAATGCCCTCTCGACAATCGTTTTTTCGAAGGCGGCCCAACCTCAACACCTACCGTGGACAATGATCGAGTTTACTCGTTCAGCCGGCAGGGTGACCTGTATTGCCTCGATGCCGGAACCGGACAAATCCGTTGGTCCAAAAATGTACAGCTTGAAGCCGATGTTCGAATTCCTGGCTGGGGGTTTGCCTCCTCACCCATGATCCATAACGATCAATTGATTCTAAACGTTGGAGAAGCGGGGTTGGCACTCGATAAGAATAGCGGAAACATGCTTTGGAAGTCCGGCGATGGCGAGGCTGGCTACATGACCCCCCACAGATTGAAAATTGGGAAACGATGGTTTGCGCTGATCGCATCCGGAAAATTCTATCAATGCGTCGACTTGGAGTCCGGAAAAGTTGTCTGGAAACATCGATGGCTGACGACCAATGGATGCAATGCAGCCGATCCAATCGTGCACCAAGACCAAGTGTTTATTTCATCGGGCTACGGTCGCGGTGCTGCCTTGCTTACGGTTACCGATACCGCCGCTAACGTTCTCTGGAACAACATCGAAATGCAAAACCAACTCAACTCCAGCGTTTTGGTGGATGGCCATATTTATGGCTTCGACGGTGACGAGGGGGGCGAAGTTCATCTAAAATGCTTAGAGTTTTCCAGTGGCGAAGTTCGATGGAGCTATCCTGGACTAGGTGCTGGTTCCCTGATGGTTGCGGACAACCATCTCATAATCCTTAGCGAAGCTGGCGAGCTGTCTGTTGCCCCCGTGTCCAGCACGTTGTTCGCACCGACCGCAAAAGCAAAGATCTTAGATGGCAAATGTTGGACTGTGCCCGTGCTTTCCAATGGTATGATCTATTGTCGCAATGCATCTGGCCAGCTCGTATGCGTCAACGTAACCCTTTAACTAAGAAACCTCTAAATAAGAACAGATTCATGACCCTCCATCGACGAAACTTCATTCAATCGACTTTAGCTACGGGTTTGGTATTTGGTAGTGCACCGAGTATTCATGCTGCCGGAAAAGCCAAAAAGTATCGAACGGCCTTGATCGGCAGTGGCTGGTGGGGAATGAATATTCTCAAGGAGGCTATGGCAGCGGGCAATTGCCAAGTCGTTGCATTGGCCGATGTCGACTCGGATGTCCTCGAATTGGCAGCCGAGAAAGTCAAATCTCTATCCGGTGATACACCGAAAACATATCAGGATGTTCGCGAGTTGATTGACAAAGAGAAAATTGATATCGCGATCGTCGCGACCCCAGATCATTGGCACGCACTGAATGCGATCTCCGCGATTGGTGCAGGCGCACACGTTTTTGTCGAAAAGCCGACAGGGCACACGATCCACGAAAGCCGAGCGATGCTCAATGCAGCGCGGGCGGCCAACCGCACCGTCCAAGTCGGATTGCATCGCCGCATTGGTCCGCACTATGTCTCGGGAATGAAATTCCTGAAAGAGGGAAACGTAGGGGACATCGGGATGGTAAGAATGTTTGTTCATAGTTCCGGTGGAAAAGAAAAACCGACTCAAAACAGCGCCCCTCCGGAAAACCTGAATTGGGACATGTACTGCGGGCCAGCCCCGTTGCGTCCTTATTGCCGCAAGATCCATCCCGGCGGTTTTCGCAATTACCTCGATTTTGCAAACGGTACGCTCGGCGATTGGGGCGTACACTGGCTTGATCAAGTTCTTTGGTGGTCCGAAGAAAAGTACCCAAAGAAAATCTTTTCATGGGGTGGCCGCCCGATTGCAGGCG
>JAYVPE010000472.1:0-4166 GCA_043757575.1 Pirellula sp. | reverse complement strand
TCTTTCGCAACAACTCGGTACTCTCGGCCGATGGTATTCCACAGTACGCTGCTGTCATGGGGAATTGTATCGCTGGTGGAGCATATCTGCCCGTGTTATGCGACAAGATATTAATGACTGAGGGGAGCCAACTTTGTTTGGCTGGCCCTGCGCTCGTCAAAGCTGCCATCGGCCAAACGGTCGATCCGGAAGAGCTGGGTGGCGCAAGCATGCATTCAAAAATCAGCGGAACGGTCGATTTTCATGAGAAAGATGACACGTCCTGTTTGAACCGACTGCGATCACTGATCGCTTTGTTGCCCGAACAACCTGTTGCAAAGTCAGGATTCGCAACGCAGCGCAGCATCGAAGATGCCTACAACATTGTTCAAGCGGACGGTCGCGGCGAATACGACGTCCGTGATTTGCTCCAATGCATTATTGATGCAGGTAGTTTGCAAGAGTTCAAATCGGAATACGGACGGACCGTCGTGACTGCTTACGTTCGTATCAATGGAATTCCCTCCGGGGTAGTCGCGAACCAACGGCGGCGGTCGACGACCGCGCAAGGAGAAGTGCAAATAGGCGGCGTGTTATACGGACACTCTGCAGAAAAAGCTGCCCGTTTTGTTTTGGATTGCAATCAGACTCGTATTCCACTTATCTTCATTCAAGACGTTCAAGGCTTCATGGTGGGCAAGCAAGCCGAACAGTCCGGTATTATTCGCTCGGGTGCCGAGTTCGTGCATGCGATGAGCACTGCAACCGTTCCCAAGTTCACAGTGATCGTCGGAAGCTCGTACGGAGCAGGTAACTATGCGATGTGTGGTCGAGCTTATGATCCAGTTTTAATACTCGCTTGGCCGAATGCACGCTATGCTGTGATGGGTGGCAATCAAGCGGCAGACACGATGCTGACGTTGCGAATTCGCGAAGCGGAAAAGTCAGGGAACAAACTCACACCGGAAGCGGTTGAGGAAATGCGAGACGTCATTCGACGGCTATACGAGGAGCAAACCGATATTCGGTACGGGGCTGCGCGCGGATGGGTCGATGCGATTATTGCTCCCCATGATACACGACTCTGGTTAGCATCGGCGTTGTCGGTTGTTCCGCGTATCAACGACAAACAAGCCAAGGTGGAAGTGTGAGCGACATGATTCGAGTTGGAAATGCGCAAGCTTTTTGGGGCGATCGACCATCTGCCGCAATGGAGATTCTCGCTCAAGAACCCGATCTCGATTATCTCACAATGGACTACCTAGCTGAAGTATCGATGTCGATATTGGCACTTCAGAGAGAACGTGATCCGAAGCTTGGATATGCGCAAGACTTCGTCGAGGTCGTTCGAGGGTTAGCCGAATATTGGGCCGCGGGTGGACGATGTCGTCTGATCGCAAATGCGGGCGGTTTGAACCCACTTGAGTGCGCGCGGGCTTGCGCTGCCGCATTGGAAGTGGCTGGATGTCGATTGATGAAAGTAGGGGTTGTCAGCGGCGACGATGTCTTAACCACTTTGGTTGCAAGCGATCCGACCTCAAGTGATTTTCGGAATTTGGATTCTGCGGATTCATTAGAAAGCGTGCGAGACCGCTTGTTAACCGCTAACGCCTATTTAGGTTGCGAGGGTATTGTTCAAGCTCTCGCAGCAGGTGCCGACATCGTCATTACAGGTCGAGTTGCCGACCCCTCGATGGTCGTCGCACCGTGTGTTTTTGCATTTGGCTGGGATCGCAATGACTGGGATCGCTTGGCTGGTGCCACGATTGCCGGGCATTTGCTGGAATGCGGAACCCATGTCACAGGCGGTATATCCACAGATTGGTTGGACGTTCCGGATCCCGCGCATCTCGGTTTTCCAATCGCTGAAATTTCTAGCGATGGCAGTTGCATTATCACCAAATCCGTTCTTTCGGGCGGATGCGTAACGCCAGAAACGGTCAAGGAGCAACTCATCTACGAAATAGGCGACCCACAGCGATACCTAAGTCCGGATTGCGAGGTTTCTTTCTTGGGCCTTGCGGTGAAATCCGTTGGAATCAATCGGGTGCAAGTGCTCGGTGCCCACGGCCGTGCGCGACCCAGAACACTCAAAGTTAGCGCAACGTACCGCGATGGGTTTCGAGCTGCCGGTACGTTGACTGTTTTCGGCCCTCTTTCAGTCCTAAAAGCTCGTCGATGTGGTGAAATAGTATTGCAGCGTTTAAACGAAGCTGGCTTTACTTTTCGAGATTCCATTGTCGAATGTTTGGGCAATGCAGAAAGCGTTCCTGTTTCAAACCTGACCAGCTACTGCAAACAATCTTTCGAAACCGTCTTGCGAATCTCAGTGGAATCCGACTCAAAGGCTGCGGTTTCGCAGTTTGCCCGCGAGATCATGCCCCTCATCACGGCTGGACCGCAAGGCACGACGGGTTATGCCGAAGGACGTCCTCGCGTCCACGGCGTCATTCGCTATTGGCCTTGTTTGATTGACTCGTCGCGTACTCAGCCGCACATTCATTTTTCCTGCTCCAATGACACATTAGCAAGTCGAGTTCGCCCCGCCCAATGGCCACCTTCCTATGGCAGATTTTCGCAGGAACCCATGAGCGAATTACCAATCAGAAAAGCGATGCCTCGATCGGAAGCCAAGTGTCTGGCGGATGTCGCCCATGGCCGGAGCGGTGATAAAGGAACGGGTGCAAATATCGGAATACTGGTTCGATCTCTGGAAGACTACGAGTGGATGAAGAAGTGGTTGACGGCAGAACGAGTCCAACAATTCTTCGAGCAGATCGGGGTGACCAGCGTCGAGCGATATGAAATGCAAAACATAGGTGGCTTTAATTTTGTAGCCAAAGGAATACTGCGACGCGGCTTGCGCAATGATGCACAGGGCAAGGCACTAGCACAAGCTTTACTATCGATGCCCATGAACGAATTATCTACGCGGCGGTAAAAATGACGTTCGGTACAAATAAAAATACGGATACGAGGACTGATAGACCTTGGGTCGACGGTCTGACGATTGGCCAGGTACTTCGTGAGACAGCGAAGAAGTTCCCGTTGCAGGACGCTGTCGTTTTTTGCGATCATGGTTCTCGATTGTCGTGGTCTGCTTTTGATGCAGAAGTAGATCGAGTTGCACGCAGCCTGTTGGCGCTGGGCTTGCGGCGCGGAGATCACTTTGGAGTATGGTCAACCAACGTTCCAGAATGGGTAACTTTGCAATTTGCGACAGCGAGGGTCGGCGCAGTTTTGGTCACAATCAACCCTTCGTATCGGACAAGCGAACTTGCACATGCCGTTCGCCAATCCGAACTTTGGGGCTTGGCATTGATCGACAAGTTCAAAACTACAGATTACTTGGATTCGCTCCAACAAGCGATTCCTGAACTTGCGATCCATTTACCAGGAGCGCTCACGAGTAGTCAGTTTCCCAAATTAAAATGGGTCATTGCGATTCGAGGCGAGCCGCCCGCTGGAGCCATTTCTTGGCAAGATTTTCTTAGCCGAGCTGAATCGGTTTCATCGCAACAGCTTGAGGAAGCGGAAATGGGATTACTTTGCTCGGACCCGATCAACATCCAGTACACGTCGGGAACGACCGGTTCTCCTAAAGGCGCAATGCTTTCGCACCGAAATATTCTACTCAATGCTTACTATGCTGGAATGGGTCAGCGTTTCACCGACCACGATCGGATTTGCGTACCAGTTCCTCTGTATCACTGCTTTGGATGTGTGCTGGGAACACTGTGCTCGATAGTACACGGAGCGACGATGGTATTTCCGGCCGAAAATTTTCAAGCTGCTGCAACGTTGCAAGCGATCGAAACGGAACGTTGCACTGCCGTCTATGGTGTACCGACGATGTTCATCGCGATGATGGAACACGCCGACTATCCTCACCGCAACCTTTCCTCGCTTCGAACTGGAATAATGGCAGGTAGTCCTTGCCCGATCGAGTTGATGAAACGGGTGACGAGCGAAATGGGTGCTTCGGAAATGACGATCGGTTATGGGCAAACGGAAGCATCTCCATTGATCACCCAAACACGCTCTGACGATTCATTAGAATTGCGCGTTGGAACGGTAGGGCGGCCGATTCCTGGCATCCAGGTCAAGATTATCGATCCGGAAACTGGCCATGAACTCGGTGACCAGCAACCAGGCGAACTGTGTGGCCGCGGCCACGATGTGATGTT
>JAYVPE010000471.1:0-4167 GCA_043757575.1 Pirellula sp. | reverse complement strand
TTTGCCGCCTGTTTGGCATTCCAAACCGGCCATTCAGAAATAATTGCTGGGGGCAAGTTTTTAAGTTTTGGAACGTTGAGAAAATCGAGTGGATTCTCAACCGGAAACTCAGGCATGCCCTTGTATATTTCCTTCTGCATGTACCGACGATATGAATGGGCTACCGTGAAGGTCCTATCGATGCAACGCATGGGAACAATGGTATTGCTGTCTACCAACTCTATTGCACAATGCCATTGACTCGCGATCCTCTGGTAAAGAGCAGGATGAAAAAAGCAGGGATAGTCGTCCGTAACAATCACGCAAGCTAGGGACGCGAAGGATTCCATTAACCCCTTACCTTCGTTCGTACACCTTTCCACATAAGCATAGTAAGTCGCGTTGGTAGGCTGCGTCGCTACCGCGTTGTCCAGCATTCCATCCAGCATAAACTGATGAAATCGATCACTCGCCCAACGGTAGTTGCATCGAATCGCTTCGAAAATCATAAGTGGTTTGCGAAGTTGATTGGCTAACTCAACCGCTCTTTGTAATGCAAAATTGAATCTTGTACGGCGATAGGCAGTCATCCAATACATCACAAATCTGCCGGTCGGATCTATCGGAAATTGATTCAGCGTTCGAACTCGAACCGAAGGAACAGCGGCAATGGATTTCGAGATCATTGAAGAGTTTTTGCTAGCGAATGGTAGTTGGGTGTTCAAAGCATGGTAACGGAAGGGGAAGTAGGAATTGTGGCATTCTGCGTGGGATGGGAAATAGCTAGTTTCCTTTTCGCCAAACAAAACCGATCTAATACGCAGAATATGCCGATAAAAGAAACTCTACATAGGCGTCCCCCAATTAAATTCCTTTTGTCGATATTGCCCGTCAAGGAGAGAACGACAGGATGATCTATCGAGTTTTGCATCGTATAGCGTGTCAGTTGTCTATTCGGCTGCGGACGATCGTAGCTGCCACTGTCTGCACGGCTTTAATAAGCGCATCTACCGCACAAGCTGAACAGTGGGGCCAAAAGCTATTTTCAGAAACACACCACCACTTCGGAACGGTCAGTCGCAATGCCAAGACAGAGCATTCCTTTATCATCGAAAATTGCTTCGAGGAAGAGGTCCACATAGCCGCTGTGCGCAGCAGTTGTGGTTGCACCAATCCAGTCTTGACCAAAAAAACGCTTAAGTCTTGGGAAAAGGGTGAAGTCATCGCGCAGTTCAACACCCGCTCGTTTATAGGAACTAAGACCGCTGAGATTACGGTGGTGATCGACCGTCCGTACTACGCAGAAGTGAAGCTGACGGTAGGTGGAACTATTCGTTCTGATATAGTGGTAGAGCCGGGCGAAGTTCGCTTTGGCGACGTTGAATTGGGTGCCAAAAAAGTCGTGGACCTGAAGATATCGTATGCCGGCCGTCGCGACTGGAAAATTCTGGACATCCGAGGAAATAGTGAATACTTTGAGGTACGATTGGATCCGATCCAAAGGAGCGGTTCACAAACGAACTACCTTTTGCACGTCATCGCAAAGGACAATGCTCCTGTCGGAGACATCCTTGACGAATTAATTGTTTTAACCAACGATGAAAAGAATGAGCAGTTTACGCTGCCGGTAAATGCGCGGATCATTCCGCCCGTCTCCATCTCTCCCACCTACGTTGCTTTGGGCGACGTTACCAAAGGCAAATCGGTTCAAAACAGACTCCTTGTGCGATCAAAGAAGCCATTTTCCATTACTAGCGTCGACTGTCTTGATGGTCGTTTTGCATTCAAGTTACCGGAGGGACTGAAAACGGTTCATGTCATTCCGTTTAGTTTTACCAGTGATCTAATCGATGACCAAGACACGGGTTCGCTCAAACAAAAAATTATCGTAAAGACTTCACTGGGTGACGATATGTCAGCCGAAGTCACTGTTGCTGGTCGCGTCGTTAACTAGAGATTTCGTCCAGACTTTATCTTGCCAAAGTTGGATCTCAAGCTGTGCATCTTTCCGATTATAGGATCGACGCCGGATTGACGACCATACTGGGCCGTCTACCCACCGTAGCCGCTGTAACGTTTCAGCCCGCAGCGATAGATGATTTGCGACAAGCCAAAGAAAAAAACCGTCCAAGCGACCAACAATCCCATTTCGATCGCCAACTGAGTGCCTTGAACTTTGCCCAAAAAAACCGCGGCCGGAAAATACGCTAAGTATTTGATGGGCATGAAGCTCACTATCGATAGAAACGGTTCGGGTAAAATGTCCAAAGGGAACATGTGTCCCGAAAGGAAGAACTGGAACAGCATATAAACGAAGAGGAGTGACGATACCTCGAGCATCCAAAAACCGACCAAGCCGATGCACGCTTCTAAATAAAACCCTAATGCAAAACTTAGAAACAACGAAGCAACAAACGCTGCCAACGTCCATGGTTCAGGCCATCCGAGCGTAAAGTAACTTCGACAAAGATAGAACACGAGTGCAAAGGGTAGTGTCGAGATCGAGAAGTACGCGATTTTGTGAGCCACTCGCGACCAGAAAAGAAAAGTGATCAAATCCACAGGCTGCACCAGGAATTTTTTGATCTCGCCATCCCGAATCTTTACGCCGATGCTGGATGAGAGCCCAGGCATCGACGAAAACGCCCTACCCACCATGGTGAGCAAATAATAGGCGACCATATCTTGAAATGAAAAACCGGATAGTCTGCCAGCATTAGGATTTTCTGGATTGATCGACTGAAAAATGGCCCACCACAAAAAGATTTGCGTGATAATCGGCAAAAAACGTAGCAATGTGCCAAGCACGAAATCGCCACGGTATGCAAGCCTTTCCGCGAGCGCAATTTGCAAAATCATCCATCGTGTCTTAATGGCATCGCGAGCCGTATTCTTCGATGAATGTGAATCGCTCATGGCTTGGTTGCCGCCGTTGGGGCGTTGGAGTTGTCTTTGGATACATGCGTAAAAAGTTTCCCAATGGTCTCTTCCAAGGGTGGGTCTTCGACCGCGATATCGTCGATTTGATAGTTGTTCAAGATTTCCCCGAGCGACTTGGAAACCTCGCTTCGTGGGCACCGAAATGACACACGTGGCATCGCGATTTTTTCCAATTTCCCATACCGATCGAGCCCAGAATCGGATTGCCCGACCGCCAATTGTAAAGTGATAATCTTATCGCCTGAGAAACTATCAACGATCCCGCTAAGCGAACCATCGTATTGAATTTGACCTTGTGCGATGACGACCACCCGCTTGCAAAGCGCCGCGATATCCTTCATGTAGTGGCTCGTCAGCAAGATCGTGATCCCGCGTTCCTCTTGATAGAATTTCAAGAACTGTTGGATGTTGTGTTGAGCGATGACGTCCAATCCGATCGTGGGTTCATCCAGGAACAACACTTCGGGCCGATGGAGCAATGCCGCGATCAGCTCCATCTTCATCCGTTCACCAAGTGACAGTTCGCGGACAGGCCTCCCCAATAAATCCTGAACGGTGAGCAAGCTCGTCAACTCATCCATGCTTTTTTTGAAAGCGCTGGAGCCGATCTTGTAAATTTGCTGGTGGAGCCGAAACGATTCTTGAGCTGGTAGATCCCACCAGAGTTGATTTTTTTGGCCCATCACGAGAGCAAATCGGCGGCGATACTCGAGGCTGCGTTCCCAGGGGATAAATCCCATCACGGTGGCCGAACCGTTTGTGGGGTAAATCACTCCGGAGAGCAATTTCAGCGTTGTGGTTTTGCCCGCCCCATTGGGACCCAAGAATGCGACAAACTCACCCGGTTCGACACGCAGTGAAATATTCTTTACCGCATCAACGTCTTTGAATTCCCGATGCCAGAGCCCGCGCAGTGCTTCGCGAAGTCCCTCTTTCTTTTGATAAACTCGGTACGATTTTGAAAGCTGATCGATTTGGATAATAGACATGTCGAAAGTATAGCCGAAAAAGCGAGATTGGCTTCCAAAGTGTCGTGGCACTGAAACGATAAATGAAATATTGGCCCTGCGGCCTATCCCACATGGACGCGATAGCGTTCCAAGTATCCGAAGTCGGGGAAACGATTCTCCTTTGGACCCGGCTGTCCTTGCATACCACCTAAGTAAAGAGTTTCACCGTCTGGACTGTATTTCGCCGCAGTGATGCGCATGCCAGTTTTGGCCTCGCCAATCAACTGCCCTGTTGCTG
>JAYVPE010000470.1:0-4171 GCA_043757575.1 Pirellula sp. | reverse complement strand
TGATCACGACGTCGACGCATTCGCCACAAGGAAATTTGTAGGTCAAAACCTTGCGGCCTAGTAACCCAGGATGCCAGCCAACCAAGCAAGGCGTTTCGCACTTGCAACACGATGGCAGGCAAGCCGATACGGAGTACTTGCAGCAAGTACATGGATCTTCAACACACCAAGAAACCTCCACTGGGGGTGGCGGGACGCAACAAACTGGCTTAGCACAGCAATTGCCTGCTTCAGCGAACTGCACTTGACCCAAAGCTGAAAAAAGACCCGCTGTCAGAACCGCAATACCAAACAACTTTACCATGATGTCCCTCAAGTTTCAGGAAAACAAAACCCACGCAAAAGACGCAGGTAATTCTGTTAAATAGCGCGACGTCACGCAAAACATACTCCACTTTGCCTATCTTAGCTAATCCAACCGTTTCAACAAGGGATTGATTGTCGAAAAGGCTCGATGCCAACTAGTTGCCTGCACTTAACAACGCCGTGCCCATCGTTATGCCCGGAGCTGGCAACGTACTGTTTCCTTGCAAGTAGATATCGATCGCTCGGGCTGCTCCTCGTCCTTCGTTGATGGCCCAAACTACGAGCGATTGTCCACGCCGACAGTCCCCTGCGGCGAACACTCCAGGGACGTTGGTTTCAAACTTGCCATGCTCGGCTTTGTAATTGCTCCGTGGATCCAGTTCGATACCGAGCTTTTCGGACACTGCATTCTCTGGACCAAGGAAGCCCATGGCAAGCAAAACAAGATCCGCACCAATGACTTCTTCGCTGCCCGCAATTTCCTCCATGCTCATCCGGCCATCTTTTTTGATCCATTGCACTCGTACCGTTTTAATGCCGGTAACATTCCCCCTGCCGTCGTCAATGAACTCCTTGCTCAAGATACAATACTCGCGAGGGTCATTGCCGAACTTTACTTCCGCTTCTTCATGTCCGTAGTCGACCCGGAAGGTGCGCGGCCACTGCGGCCACGGGTTGTCAATGGCTCTGTTTTCGGGTGGTTTATCCAACAACTCAAAGTTTACCAACTGCGTGCATCCGTGTCGCAAACTCGTGCCAATGCAATCGCATCCGGTATCTCCACCGCCTACAACCACCACGCGTTTTCCCTTGGCAGAAATGAATTTGCCATCCGCATGCTTACTATCAAGTAAACTTGCAGTGTTGGCGGTCAAGAATTCCATTGCAAAATGGACCCCCTTGAGCTGCCGCCCTGGGATCGGCAAATCGCGTGGCGTCGTCGCTCCTGTCGAAAGCAGAACAGCATGACTTTCCGCCATCAACTGCTTCGGGTCAACATTCTGTCCAACGTTGGCATTCGTTACGAACTTAACCCCTTCGTCGGCCATCAAATCCAACCGACGCTGTACGACACCTTTATCCAGCTTCATGTTCGGAATTCCGTAGGTAAGCAACCCGCCGATACGATCCGCGCGTTCGTAAACAGTGACTAAATGGCCAGCTTTGTTAAGTTGGTCGGCAGCCGCCAAACCGGCCGGTCCACTACCAATGATCGCAACGCTCTTGCCGGTTCGCGAAAGCGGTGGCTGGGCTGTTACCCATCCTTCGTCAAAGGCCTTGTCGATAATTGCGTTCTCGATGTTTTTGATGGTCACCGGCGGATTCGTGATACCGAGAACGCATGCTCCCTCGCACGGAGCAGGGCAAACGCGACCTGTGAACTCGGGGAAATTGTTTGTTTTGTGTAATCGGTCAACAGCTTCTCGCCACCGACCATGGTAGACCAGATCATTCCACTCCGGAATTAGGTTGTCGATCGGGCATCCTGTAGCGGACTGACAAAAAGGAACGCCGCAATCCATGCATCTTGCGCCCTGCGTTCGCAACTGTTCTTCCCTGGGCTCTGTGTAGATTTCACCGTAATCATTGACGCGAATAATGGGCAATCGCCATTCCACTTTCTCGCGATCGAATTCTTTGAACCCAGTTGGTTTTCCCATTTTTGTTTCTTAAGTATTGTGTAAGTTGTAAAGTGTAGATGGCAGGGCTCACGCCAACTGCAGTTTCTTTTCTTGTTTCATCTCTAACAAGACGCGCTTGTAATCGGTTGGGATGACTTTGACAAATCGAGCAATAGTGCTTGTCCAATCGACCAGTAGGTCTTTTGCAACTGAGGACTTCGTTAATTCAGCGTGCTTGGAAACCAATGCATAGAGCTCGGCAGCGTCTTCTTCATCTTCGACGCATTCCAGTTCGACGGTTCCAAGATTGCAGAGGATGCGGAACGATTCGACATCTGCCAGAACATAGGCCACGCCTCCACTCATTCCGGCCGCGAAGTTTCTACCGGTAGGTCCTAAGATGACGACGCAGCCGCCCGTCATGTATTCGCAGCCATGATCGCCCACCCCCTCGATGACAGACGAACAGCCAGAATTACGAACCGCAAATCGTTCGGCAGCTCGGCCTCGAACGTACAGTTCACCTGTGGTCGCACCGTACAAGCAAACGTTTCCAACGATAATGTTGTCCTCTGCCAGGAACGTCGACCGCTTGTCCGGATAAACAACGATCCGACCACCGGAAAGCCCCTTGCCGACATAATCGTTTGCATCGCCTTCCAGTTCGAGCGACACGCCATGTGCAAGGAACGCACCGAAACTCTGGCCAGCGGAGCCAGTGAATTTGACATGGACCGTTTCTGTTGGCAGGCCTGTTTGACCGTATCGTTTGGCGATCTCATGACTGAGAATCGTCCCCACGGTTCGATTGGTATTGATGATCGGTAACTCGAACGAAACTGGCTTGCCTGTTTCCAGGGTAGCTTGACATCGAGGTAAAATTTCAGTCATATCCAGGGACTTTTCAAGACCGTGGTCCTGTTTTTGAAGGCATCTTACACCGACCTCCGGACTCGATTTCTTGGCTGGCTTTAGGATAGGCGATAGATCCAATCCGTCCGCTTTCCAATGCGAAATGGCAGAATCAGCAATCAAGCAATCGGTGCGACCAATCATGTCGTCGATTTTGTGGAAGCCCAGCTCGGCCATTATCTGACGTGCGTCCTCCGCAACCATGAACAAATAGTTGACAACATGTTCCGGCTTGCCCGAAAACTTCGCTCGCAGCTCGGGATCTTGAGTCGCAATTCCAACTGGGCAAGTGTTGAGATGGCACTTGCGCATCATGATGCAACCCAAAGTAATAAGCGGAGCGGTTGCGAATCCAAATTCTTCGGCACCTAACAATGCAGCAATTACGACATCGCGACCCGTCTTCAGTCCACCGTCGGTTTGCAACGTGACTCGACTACGCAGATTATTGAGTACCAATGTTTGATGCGTTTCGGCAATCCCTAGCTCCCAAGGCAAACCCGCGTGCTTGATGCTTGTAAGCGGTGAAGCACCCGTACCGCCCGTATCACCGCTGATCAGTATGTGATCGGCGTGAGCCTTAGCAACTCCTGAAGCAACGACCCCAACCCCCACTTCGCTCACAAGCTTGACGCTGACACGAGCGCTCGGATTACTGTTCTTCAAATCGTGAATAAGCTGTGCAAGATCTTCGATCGAATAGATGTCGTGGTGCGGTGGTGGACTTATCAAACCGACGCCCGGCGTGCTGTATCGAATCTTTGCAATGTACTTGTCGACTTTCTTGCCCGGTAACTCGCCACCTTCGCCAGGCTTGGCTCCCTGAGAGATCTTAATCTGCAATTCATCCGCATTCGCTAAATACTCGATGGTTACACCGAATCGGCCTGAAGCAACTTGTTTGATGGCGGATCGTTTGCTATCGCCATTTGCCATGGGCTTGAAGCGAACCGGATCCTCGCCACCTTCGCCTGTATTGCTCTTTCCGCCGAGCCGGTTCATAGCAATGGCGACGGTTTCGTGTGCCTCGGCGCTGATCGAACCCAAGCTCATCGCGCCCGTGCAGAATCGCTTGACGATTTCCTTGGCTGGCTCGACGTCATCAATGCTGATTGCAGGTCCGGCAACACCTGGTTTGAACTCAAGAAGTCCTCGCAGGGCATAACGCATACTTGCATCTTTGTTGATATGGTCCGCAAAGCGTTTGTAAGCGTTCTTGTCGCCCGCTCTCGCGGCTACTTGAATGTCGGCAATCGCAGCAGGGTCCCAACCGTGTCGTTCGCCTTGGGCTCGCCAATGGAATTCCCCCAGGTTGGCTAATAATGGCAATG
>JAYVPE010000469.1:0-15832 GCA_043757575.1 Pirellula sp. | reverse complement strand
ATACGCCTTACGTTGCACCCAAGGAACCCTACTTTGGCTGGTACCCGGAAAAAGAAATGCGTGTCGTTGCTAATGTTAAAGAGGACCAATCCGACATTCCGCCAGCAGGTCTGGCTAGTTACAAAAAGGAACAGGACAAACTGACCGATGACCTGCGTCGGCAAAGTCTTCAAGCGTACTACGCAAGTATCAGCTTCATGGACGCCCAGGTTGGAAAGGTCGTCGACTCGCTCGACCGACTTGGACTCGCCGACAATACCATTATCGTCTTCACGAGTGACCATGGATACCACACCGGCGAGCATGGGCTTTGGCAAAAGATGAGTTTATTCGAAGAGAGCGCGCGAGTGCCTTTGTTGATTGTTGCTCCCGGAGTTGCAGTGAGGGGCGGTGTTGCCAAGTCCCCTGTTTCACACATCGACCTCTTTCCAACGCTGACCGAGCTTTGTGGCGTGAAGGCTCCATCTAATATCCAAGGTCAAAGTCTCATCCCAATGTTAAAGGATCCGAAAGTAATTGGACGCGGTTGGGCGATCACTCAAGTTACACGTGATGCTGCTGGGGCTCAGGCTGAACAAAAGCCAAAGGTCAATGAAAAGCGATTTTTTGGTTACAGCCTGCGCACTGCTCGTTGGCGGTACACGGAGTGGGATGAGGGAAATCAAGGTCGTGAACTTTATGACCACGACGTTGATCCACTTGAACAAACGAACTTGGCCAGCAAACAGGAACACGCCAAAGCGGTCGAAGAACTTTCTAAACAGATGCAGGCTGCTATCAAATCCACTTTTCCTCCCTCTGGCGAAACACCCGAAGTCAAAACAGCTTTATGGGCACCGATCCTAACTGAGCCTTGATGAGGATGGAATTGCCAATTCCTTTCTCGATCCCTTCGGCTAAGATCCTAGGGTTGGTGCAGAAGTTGTCGTCACCGACGAGTTCCACAGTCTTGCCGAGTTCGTTGGTCAGTGCCTTCCAACCTTCCCAGTCGTTCTCTTCCATGCCGTCTTCCAAAAGTATGATCGGATACTCTCTAATCCAAGAGGACCAAAGATCGTCCATCTCGTCCGAAGTCTTTATCGACTTATCTGATTTGAAGAACAGGTATTTGCCGTCGTCCCACATCTCGCTCGTCGCCGGGTCGAGGCAGATGGAGATATCCTCGTCTGGCTTGTAGCCAGCCTTGTCGATCGCCTCCAGGATGATATCAACCGCTTCGACGTTGGATTTTAGATCAGGGGCAAAGCCGCCTTCGTCGCCAACGCCCGTGCTGTAGCCTTTATTCTTGAGAATTCGACTGCTTCCCGCTGCCCGGTCGAGGCCCCAGAGAGCACCATCAGCGACTAATTCTGCGGTGATACCTAGGTCCTCGCATATCCAAAATTGTTAAAGTAGTTTCGCAACGGCTATTCCCAGTAACACCGCGCTGATGCCAACGACATTGTGTGCGATTATGTTTCCGGCAGCTGGCCACCACTGAACATCACGCAACAAAACGCTCGACTCAAATGCAAAAGTTGAAAAGGTCGTAAAGGCCCCCATGAATCCAGTTAGAATGATGAACCGAGTCTCGCCGCTGATGATCTGCCGCTCTTCAGCCAATGCCCAGACCAATCCGAACAGCAAGCAACCCAATCCGTTGACAGCAAAAGTGCCATAAGGAAAATCGCTCGTTGACAGACGCTGCACGAAGCCCGATAGCCAATAGCGAGCTAGCGTACCAATCCCCCCGGCCAAAAACAGCCATATCATTTTGACCAGCATGACGTTGATGACTCCGGTTCAATTAATCGAGAATTATGGTACCCGTATCGATGGCCAAATTCTACACTATTTGCCTGCCTGATTTTCTCACCCTCATTAGAGCTTTGTCGGCGCATAGATGCGAAGCTCAGCATTCTGCCTTTCCCCCTGCGGAACAGCCAGAAATAGATAGTCGAGCTCGGGAACGAAAATTGATGTCGCCGCGCCTTTTGCGGTAGCTATCCGACCGACGAACTTAAAGTGATCGGCATCCAACTGCCGTACAATGTCTATTGAGCCAGAGCCGCAGGAAATGTAAATGAGCAGTCGCTTCGCATCATAGGAAATCCCATCGGAGTCGGGGGAAATATCGAGATCGGCGACCGATTTCCCGGTTGTCGTATCGAACACCACGAACTTGCCTGATGCACAACCAACGAACAGGCGATGCCGCTCTCGGTCGATATTCATCGAAATATTTTCTTTCGCTTGTGTGACCGGCCAAGTAGCGATCACGGCTCTCTTTTCGCGACTGACGACGGCAATGTGATTCTCAGCAGGAACATTTACATAAATGGAATCACCGTCAATCTCAAACTGTTTCGGAAAGTTGGCTAATAGAATTTCAGCAACGGCTTTATCAGACTTCGAATCGACGATCGCGATCGCTCCGAAAGTGTCTCCAACGCCGACAAACAATTGAGCAGTCTTCGAATCGTAACGCAGATTGTTGGCCTTTTCTTTGAAGTCAATGACGCTGCGTTCGGCATAAGTTTTCGAGTCAAGCACATACACCTTGCCGCCGCCATTGGCAATGTAGAGTTTCTGCGACTCAGGACGGTATACAACCCATTTTGGTTCAGGCATGCCCGTGATGGTGTACGCGAGTTTTCCTGCCTCAAGATCGATGACCTCGGTAGAGCCATTTGCCTCCGCATTCATAAACAGTCGCTGTCCCGTGACGTCCGCTGCCATCAGATCAAAGCCGCCTTTTACTTTTGGCAGCGAAACGGTTTGGACGAGCCGCAATATGGCTTCGTCGCTGTTAGCCTTTGCCGCTGAGGTGTCGCTCGTAGGATCTAAAACTTAACCGGGCAGCCGTCGGGAAGGCCGTAGCCGCCCGAAGTTGCGACTATATCGCCCTCTGACAAACCATTGAGCACTTGAAAAGAGTCATGCGTCTCCGCACCCAATTTGACCACCGTTTCTCGCGTCTTGCCGTCGCGAATTAAGGTTACGACCGGTGTACCCGCATGATCGCCAATGGCGGACACCGGAACCGTGAGAGCCTCGGGGATTTCTGGCAGCCAGACGTGCGCGCCGCACGCGAGTCCTGGTCGCAGTTCGCCGTTTATGTTGCCAACCAACGCGAACATGTTGACGTTTCCGGTCAACGGGTCTGCCTCGCCACTGATTCTTGTGATCGCTCCATGAAATGTTTTATCTGGAATTGAGGTCAGTTGAATATCGACCTTGGTGCCGATTTTGACCTTGCCAAAGTCGCGACTGGGAATGCGAAGCTGCACGAAGACATTCGACACGTCGATCACCGTTGCCAACGGAACGGCTTGTGCAAAGTACTGCCCTTGGTGCGCCGTTAACAGAGTCACGACACCGTCAATGGGACTGGCGATCGTACACCACTGGAGAGTCAATTTTGCATGTTCGTCGTCGGCTTGAGCCGCGTCAAGAAACGCTTGAGCTTCTTCGATTAGTTCCGGCGGAGTTCCTTCCTCAATCAGCTTCAAATGAGCATCGGCTGACGCGAGCGCGGCATCAGCGGACTCTAACGCTTTCACTTTCGTGTCGTATTGAACCGGTGAGATTTCGCCTCGTTTTCGCAAGTCTTCGAGAGCTTTCAATTCCGAGCGCAGTCCATCGGCGGTCGCTTTGGCTTTATCACGATCTTGCTTCGCGACTTCCAATTCTTGCGGCAGGTAGCCTCGCTTGAGTCGCTTTAACGCAGCGGCTTTCTCAGCAACTACGGCGCTCGTTCTTTGAATACCAGTCTTTGCAGTCCTGTCATCGAGATGGACCAAAGTTTGGCCTGCCTTGACGGTTTGACCTTCGTGAACGTCCAGCTTGGTGACCCAGCCACCGAGTTGCGGTGATACCATGGCAATGCGTTCTGGGATCGCTATGACATTTCCAACGAGCTCCAACGCAGGTCGTAGCGTGACTCGCTTGACTTCAGCTGCTTGAATTGGAACCGGAGTGGGTACATGTTCACCTGCTGCCGCAACGACACCAGCGTCAACTCGGTCCGCATTTAGAACGTTTTTATTGACCCAATAAATCCCTCCACCTGCGCTTGCCAGCAATGCAATGACGATAGCAACTTTAGCGATTGGTTTCCATTTCATGATGTTTGTTCCGATCCGGGAGCGACGGACACCGGGATCGTACCGGAGGTATCAAGTCGAAATAAATTCACAAGGAGGTAGTAAAAAACAGGAGTCGCCAATAACGACAGCAACAACGACATACACAGCGAACCGATCACGGCAATCGCCATCGGCCGGAGCATATCAGCGCCAGCACCGATCCCATACGCCAGCGGCAGCAATCCAAGAAGCGCAGTCAGCGAAGTCATTAATACAGGTCGAAGTCGTCGTCGTCCTGATTGCACCATCGCTTCTTTTAGTGGCAATCCCTGGGCACGTAAGTGCTCAACATAGTCGAACATCAAAATGCCGTTTTTATGCACAATACCCATTGCGATGATCGCCCCAAGAATCGAAACAATATTGAGTGTCGTGCCCGTCACCCAAAGTCCACCCACAACGCCGACGAGCGCAAGCAATGCACCCATCCAGATTGCGAGCGGTGCGAGAAATGTCCGAAATTCCAAAATCAAAACAACATAAACTAGTACCAGGGAAGCGATCAACACGAACGTCAAGTTGCGAAACGATTCCTGTTGCTGTTGGTACAGGCCGCCAAACTCAATCGTGGCTTCGGGCGGAAGTGTCACCGACTTAGCAAGTTCTCGCTTCAGCGTCGCCATGCCATGCCCAAGGTCGACACCTTCAAAGCGAGCTGAGACGGCCACTAATTGTCGCAAGTCCTCACGGTGCATTTCGAGCAAGCCCGGTTCGTGTTCAATTTGAGCTGCATCCCGGACTGTCAACTTTGCACCGGTCTTTGAATGAATCGGCATGGTTGCCAGTGCTTTCTCGCGCTGGTGCGATTCGGGTGCTGACAGCACGCGGACGTTGTAAGTGCGGTCCCCTTGCAACACATAAGAAGAAACCGTCCCCAACATCGTGCTTTGAATTTCGGTACCCAGCATTCGCGGCGTCATACCAATTCGAGCAGCGACGGCCAAATCGGCTTTGAGTCGCATCGATGGCCCAGCGACTACCAGACCATCCTCGACATCAACGACGCCTGGGATGGCTTCGATAGTCTTGGCAATCTCTTCTGCCTTTTCTTTAAGTAGAGCTGTATTGGTTGAAAAGATCTTAATCTCAACGGGTTTGGGGGACCATGTTAGATCGCCGATCAAGTCACCTAACACACCCGGAAACTCGAAGCTTACGGCTGGCTCGGCTTCGTTGCACTTGGCTCTCAGTTCCTCAATCACCGCTTCGGTATTGCGATCGCGTTTTGGTTTCAACTTGACCAAAAAGTCGCCTCTGTTGGCTTCGGCAATTGCTAGAGCCAAGCGAGCGCCGGTGCGGCGTGAAAAACCTTCTACCTCAGGCGTTTCGTTGAGTATTTGTTCGACGTGCCGCAACATGCGATCGGTCTCGGTTAGGCTGGTGCCCGGCCGCGTGTAGTAGTCGATGACGAACGCGCCTTCGTCTTGCGCTGGCAAGAAGTCCGATTCCAATTGGCCATACATCCAAACTCCGCCTACCGCGACAATTGCCATCACAATCGTTGTTAGCAAAGGTACACGTAACAATCCACGCATCACCCAAACATAAACGTCAATGAGTCGACGCAAAATTGGGCCGCCTTGTTCCAGCTCATGTTGGTCCTGAATTTGACCTTTGCGTCGTCGGATTAGCAGTCCGGCAGTCACCGGGGTCCAGGTTACCGCAAGCACAAGTGAAAGCAGCAAAGCAACCACCATCGTGACAGCCAATGCCCTAAAAAATACACCAGCGACACCATCCAGAAACGCCAATGGAATGAAGACGACTACTGGAGTCAACGTGCTGCCGACCAACGCCGGCCCAACTTCTCGCATTGCAAGTTGCACCGACTCAGTCGATGAGTGCCCCGCCATCACTTTGGAATAGATCGACTCCACGACGACTATCGCATCATCAATCACTAGTCCTACCACCGCAGCGATTCCGCCGAGTGTCATGAGATTGAAACTCATCCCCAATAGTCGCAAGCCAATTAACATCAGCATCACGGTAACAGGAATCACCATTGCGGCCACGAAGGTCGATGCCAGGCTCCGCAAAAACAGAAATAGAATAATCACTGAGAGGATTAATCCCAGGATGATCGCTTCCCAAACACTTTTAAAGCCTTCGCGGATAAACTGTGACTGATCGTAAAAGAACGCGAGCTTCATATCAGGCGGCAACTCACTCTTGAGTCTCTTAAGCTCCGTGTCCAAGTCATCGGCTATTTGAACCGTATTGCAATCAGGTTGTCCGTAGATATTGAAAAGAACTGCGTCTTTGCCGTCCGCCGAAATGCGATTGAACTGAGGTGCTTCACCACGGCGCACCGTCGCGATGTCGCGAATGCGTATCGGCGACTGATTAACCCATGCGATCACGACATCTTCGATTTCCTTTGGGTCATGGAGGCGATTGTCTACGACGGAAAGGTACAGTTGGTAGTTCTCTTCGTGCATCCCAGCCGAGGTGAACTGATTTGTTTCGCTTAATGCCAGCGTGACTTGGCCAAAGGTAAGATGATTGGCATCTAACTTTGAGGGATCGACGATTACATGAAACTCGGGGACGCGTCCGCCAACCAAGTTGATCCTCGCGACACCTGGAAGTCTTAGGAAGCGTGGATAGATGTCGTAGCGAGCAGTTTCCCAAATATCGGTTCGGCTTCGAGTGTCGCTCGTCAAGCTGATACCGAGAATGGGAAACGCGGAGAATGTCAGGCGGTGGACTTGAATCGCAGCAGCAGGTGGAAGCGTGTTGCGAATTTGTGCGAGTCTCCCCAGCACATATTGCTCGGCTTCGGTCATGTCCGTTTTCCAATCGAAGAACACGTTGACAGCGGCTGAACCACGTCCGGTTGTCGAGCGGATGTTGGTTGTGCCAGGAATATTCTTCATGGCTTCTTCGACAGGCCGCGTCACGGTCGCCATCATCTCATCGCCCGGAATCACGCCGTTGTCGATCAGTATTACAACGCGTGGAAAATCAGTCTGAGGAAACACTGACGACGGCATTGTCATACCAGCGTAAGCGCCGGCAAAACACAAGGCGACAACGATGAACAGAATTGCCTTGCTGTAACGCAGCACGATGCCTGGCTTGTCAGAATCGGAGGGAGGTATGGACGATTCAGGCGACATATTTTAGAGTACTCACAGGGTATTTTGACCGTCCGCTACGCTCACAATTCGCTCCACCGGCAACGCTGTTGCCTGGACGACGGCAGCCGCGGACAAGGCCAGTTCGTTGAGCGAGTCGAGGTAGGTTCTGCGATCTTGCAGCAACGCATTCTGCGTCGCGTAAACAATGAGGACGTCCGCTTGCCCGGCTTGGAATTGGCTGTTTATATCTTTGAGGTCTGCCGGCATCTTCTCATTGAATGGTGACAGATCGACTTTTGTCTCTGCAGCCAGCAACCTCGCGCGCTCGTAACGATCAAGAGCCGTTTCTGCTTCTCGGGTGGCACGTGTTTTGAGTTGTGTGTATACGCGATTCTGTTGTTGCCATTCGGCGTTCCGTTGTCGTGTCAGCGGTCGACCGTTGTTGAAGGCGAACAAGTCCCGCTGCAAACGCACACCCACGTCATACGAACCGTTGGCATTCTTATCGAGGATGGGACCAGCTTGTACGTCGGGCCTTTGCGCCGCTTTGGCTAAATGAGCGCTGGCACAGGCTGCGTTCACACCCGCCAAAGCGGCCATCACATCCGGACGGCCTTCTATCAACTTAGTCGCCAACTGTTGTATTCCAGCTTCGTCAGAGGCCTCTATTTTCACTTCACTACTATTAAAAACGCTGACCGGATGCCAGTAGAACGAAGGCAGCCGATTGGTCAGAATTAAAGGTTCAGAAGGAGAAAGGTTCAATTGCCGACGCAGCGCCAAAAGCGCCGTTTGATAATTTGCATCAGCCAATTGGGCTTGATTCTTAGACTGCCTCGCAGCGACTTTTGCCGTCGTCACTTGCGGTGCTGTACCGACACCCCCTTTGAAACGACGTTCGATGATGCCCAACAAGTCCTCATTCAACTTCGCCGTCTGATGCGCGAGGTCATGCAATTCGCGTTGATATAACGCCGCGAAGTAAAACTGCGAGGTCGTGGCGATGTTCGTCAATTCGGTTTGATGAATCGTCCACCGAACTTGATTAAGCAATGAGTACGCACCCTGTTCGCGAAACTTCTGCTGATGAGCAAGCTCAAATCGCTGCATCAACCAGAGGTAATAATTCGATTGCCCGCCGCGTCCGTCTTCCGGCCGTATCTGTGCCTGAATGAACGGGTTCCAAATGTAAGTCTCCGCGACTCCGACTGCGGCAGTGCTTACCTGCTCTTGCCCGCGCGCCGCAATCAAATCTGGATTCTGCATCAGCGAAGTTGCAATGGCATCTTGTAACGAATACGAAAGTCCTGACGATTGAGCGGTCGATGACGTCCGTGGATCGATAACCACTTCAGCCAAAGTGGTAGATTGCCCAGCGACGTCCTGGCTATCGACGGGTTCTACTAGGGACGCGGGAATCACTGTCGTCGTTGCTTCAATTATTGGTGTCTCCGCAAAATGATTTTTGCGATATGCCACCATGGAAACTGGCGTTGCCCGTACTACGTCTTCTTTATGTGAGCCGTAGGCACTAGCCTCGGGTGCCGATTCGAAATGCTGCGGAACTGCAAAACCCGCAGCTAACGCCGTCGGCGCACTCGGCACCCTTGCGGCTGCGTAGCGAGTTGCTGCACTCTTGCAACCTGCTATTGTCGCTGCGACCAGGAGCGAACTCAAGGTGAGCCTTTGTTGGGCTTTAGATAGACGATTCATCGTTATGCACTCCTTGGTCCGCTCAGCAAACTGCCAACACCTTTGGCAATTTGAAACGGTTGAATAATCTTTAGTGGCTGGTGTTCAGTCGAATGCCGCAGTCGTACGACAGGTCCCATTCGTTTCATCGGCATTATGGTCAAAATAGCTCATCTTCACACAAAACATAAACTCGAATTCATCAACACCTATTTCGCGGCCATCCCGACCGCAGCAATCCCACAGAATAAATTGGAATTATGAGCGAAGTCTGGCTAGCGATCCTTCTCGTCGCTTGCACGCTTGCGGCATCCGTGCTTTCCGCTGTCACTGGCTTTCGTGGGGCGGCAACTTTGCTTCCGGTCTTGGTGGCGATGTTTGGCATGCGTTAGGCAGTGCCGATCTTGACCGTGGCACAACCGTGGCTCATTTGAACGGCAACGGCAGCCGCGTTTGGATCAATCGCGAAGAGATTCGCATAGCGGTGGTCGTTGTCGGAGTTTTGTTCTTGATCAGGTGCTGATCGTTGCGCGGGCGAGACGCTCGCATTCTCGCAAATCGTGCGGGCGTCTCACCCTCGTACCGTTCTACTTATTCCCCACCGCTACCAAAATCGCGCCGACTGTAATGAGCACGACTCCAGCGATTGCGGTAAGGGAGAGTCGCTCTTTCAAAAAAATGAACGCGATAATGGCTACCAAAACGACACTCAGCTTATCGATGCTGGCCACCTTTGCGGCTTCGCCGAGATCGAGAGCGCGGAAGTAACAGATCCAACTCGCACCCGTTGCCAGTCCAGACAAAACCAAAAAGCCGATCGCTCTCCAAGGCAGTGTTTTGACCAAGCCGAATTGTCCGCTCAAGTAAAGTAGCACAGAAACAAATGCGAGAATCACGATTGTTCTGATGAACGTTGCGACGTCGGACGGGATTCCTTTCACACCCAGCTTGGCAAAGATCGCCGTCAACGCGGCGGCCATCGCGGATAACAGTGCCCAGAATTGCCAACTCGAGGTCAGGTTTTGAAGAGCATTCATAGCGGAAAGTTTCCTGCGCATTTTATCCTTACATTCCTGCCCATTTCAACACCACTTTCGGTTAGATATACAGTGATCTTCGTTTATCCATTTTCGTAGTTATCGTCTTTGATTCATCAGATTGGAACCCAAGGGCAGCTAGTGCTTGATGGAACTGGACGGATCTGGCCGAGAGCTCTCAATCAAGCTTTGAAGCTGCTTGGCGTTCAAACGATCCCTGATCTTCGCAGATAGCCGGTTCACAGTGAAGCACGCTGTGGACCGTTTGGTGGTATCCGTTCGCCTCGATTGCCGGTACCAAAGTCAACAACTCGTAGAG
This sequence comes from Pirellula sp., assembly GCA_043757575.1. Classification (GTDB taxonomy): domain Bacteria; phylum Planctomycetota; class Planctomycetia; order Pirellulales; family Pirellulaceae; genus JBKCUI01. Next base: position 5,574 of record JAYVPE010000469.1, on the reverse strand, counting down.
CGTCACACCGAGAGAATAGACGTCCGTGCGCTGATCCATTACGTTACGATCACTTCTTGCTTGTTCGGGACTCATGTACCGCAGAGTTCCCATCAGGTCGCGGCTGCCGGTCAATTGCGAATCAGAGTCTTGAAACTGGACCAATCCGAAATCGGTAACCCACACCTTCCCATCGGCTTGCAGCATTAGATTCGCTGGCTTGAGATCGCGATGAACAATCCCGAGTTGATGAGCATAATCGATTGCCATAGCGGCTTGCACCACGCAATCCACAAGTGAGCGATAGCGAACTTGCGTATCCAAGATGGATGGCTTTTCCTCGGCCCGCATCTGGTCGATCAACGATGCGAGCGTCTGGCCGTTGATCAACTGCATTGCGAAATAGTGGATACCTCGATCACTTCCTACGGCGAATACAGGAACGATATTAGGATGATGTAGCTGTGCTACGGCGGTCGCCTCGTTGCGAAACCGTTGCAATCGCACTGAGTCAAGCGAACTGGCGAGCGGCAAAATCTTTAGCGCGACAGAGCGACCGAGTGTGGTCTGTATTGCTTCATAGACCACTCCCATGCCACCACGACCAATCTCGCGGACGATCTGAAATTCGCCAAGTGTTTGGACACCATCTACCAACTCGTCGCTAGCCAAATCACCGTCCGACTGCGCTGCAGATCTCGGCTTGCTTGCACACTGCGCAGGTGGCTCCGCGTCGACTGTGATATCGTAGTTTGACATTTGTCTCAATCTCGTCTCGTTGAGGTTACTGCAGTAGAGCAAGATTCATCATACGGTTGCTTCATGATTGGACAAAGAGCAAGAATTGGAGGCTTTCTCCATGAGTCTCTGAGTCGCCTGTTCCTCAATAGACAGAAAGACTGAGTCCAGATGCATTCCCACTGCATTTCCCGTGTCTCCCGATACGAAACCTGTTTTGTCGATGTCGTTCAATTGCCAGGCGGAAGTAAGATGAATTCCAGTTTATCTTGCCATGGTTCACCTAATTGTAAGTTTGAATCTGTGGTTCAACTTGGTGGTGACGTTGGAACCAGCGCGCGATTAACCTCATTCGGGCTTTTTTCACGTTTTGTCAGCGGGAAGTCCGCGTACGCTCAATCCATTTCGTCGTCGGCCAAAGTTACTTCTGAGAACTGAATTGTCACTTTCGTACCCGCCGTTGGCTGGCTGGTAATCTCGATGGTGCCACCATGTGCGAGAATGGCAGCGCGAGCGATCGAAAGCCCCAACCCAGTCCCACCAATGACGCAATTTCGCGAAGGATCACCACGAAAGAAACGATCAAAAACGTGGGGCAACTGCGAATCAGAAATGCCGATGCCGGTATCTTCCACTTCGATCACCGCCGATCGATCGGTATAGCGGCAACGAATTTCGACCCGACCTTTCGCTGGCGTGTACTTCAAGGCGTTCTCCAAAATGTTGAAGAACGCTTGGCTAAGGCGAATGTCGTCACCATCAGTTTCACACGGCTGCACTTTGCCAACGACAATGGTGACGGATCGCTGTTCCGCGAATGGACGCAGTTGGTCAGTCACATCCAAGATTAGGGCATCGAGCCGGACACGCTGGTTCTCATTGCCACTAATTCCGGCATCGAGACGGCTGAGGTTGAGAAGTTGGTCTGTTAGGCGTCCCAGTCGCGTCGCTTCGTCAACCACGACTGTCAACGTTTGTACATATTCTTCCGGTGATCGTTGCGAGCGTAGTGCTGACTCGGCTTCGCTGCGTAGCGCCGCAAGTGGCGTCCTCAATTCATGAGACGCATCTGCCGTGAAGCGTTGGATTTCGTTGACAGCATTCTCCAATCGAGCAATCAGAGCATTCAATGTCGACGTCAGGCGTCCTATCTCGTCGTTGGGATTGACGATTTCGATTCGACGATCCAGGTTACCAATCGTGATCGAATTCGCGATTGTCGCGATCTGCATCACCGGAGCCAGTGCGCGCCCTGCCATGACATAGCCTCTGATCGATGCGACGGCCAGTGCTAGCGGAAGTAGTATGAGCATGATCGTTTGAAGCGACTGCATTTCTGCGTGGTGAGACTCCATCGAAATCATCGCCTGGACGATGAAGATCCCAAGTTCCCCATTGACCGATACGGTCGCAACGCGATAGTCACGGCCGTGTGCAATGGCAAGCGTTTCGAAGTAGGTGGCAGTTGCCGGTGCAAAATCGCGACCGGGAAACGGTTTTGCAAAATCGAGCAAACCGGCACTAACAAAGACTGATTTTCCCGTGCCGTCGAGTACTCGAACGTCGTACACATTGTTTCGAAAAAATCTCGCCCTCATTTGAGTTTCGAGTTCAGTGATCGAGTGAGCCAATTGAACTTCTAGTACCCGCTCGGTTAGCTCTTCCTGCAAAGATTCATCGATATGAACCAGCGACTGATGCCTGGCAAGAACAAGAATTAACAGACAAAAGCCGCCTAATGCCACGACCATCATCAGACCATACCAAAGTGTCAATCTCCATCGAATCGATAGTCGGTTCATGGCATCAGCCCCAACATGTAACCTTGTCCACGAATTGTGTGCAGGATCGCGGGCTGTCCCGGCAGTTCGAGCTTTTTTCGCAACTGATTGATGTGGACAGCGATCACATTCGTCCAAGTCGCCGTATCTTCTCTCCACACAGATTGAGCGATCATCTCTCGAGTCACAACTTGATTGGCGTTCCTGATTAAAAAGACGAGCAATTCGAGCTGACGGTTTTGAAGTTCGAGTGGCTGTGACCCACGATAAGCCTGACGGGCAACCAGATCGACCCGCAAGTCAGCAAATGAAACGACCGGACTGACTTCGCTCTGCTGGCGACGCAGCAGCACGCGAATTCGAGCCAGCAGTTCATCCATCGCAAACGGTTTGACAAGGTAGTCATCTGCCCCGGCATCCAAACCCGCGACACGATCCTTGATGGCATCGCGCGCCGTGACGACGAGTACGGACGGACGGTTGCTAACTCTTTTCAATTCCGCCAGCCAGTCTAGTCCGTTCCCATCGGGAAGCATCAAATCAAGAATGACGAGATCGACATCAGGAGTTAGCTGAAACCGCGCTGAGTTCAGCGAGTCAGCGGCAAGTGCATCGAATCCCGAATCTCGTAGCGTACGTGTCACACTCCGCAATAAGTTCGGTTGGTCTTCAATCACAAGGATTTGCTGCTTCTGCATAAAGTCGCCGTATTGCTCTACCCTAAATTGCTGCCTCGTCAGAAGAATCTGTGGGTGAATTCTAACTGGGGGAGGTCACCAAGGTTGTGATATAGTGCAATTTCATAGGTTTCTTGCGTCTTAAAGCCATGGGACTTTGTACCGAAGCAACTCGCTCAGTTTGATGGCCTGCTTATCCGTCAAGTTCTCAGGGCGTTTGAGCAACAGCCATCTGGCTCCTTTATTGAGGATAGTGTTCTGTTGCATCTTGTGATATGAATTGGTGTGGGTTGGTGTAGATAGCTTTATCTGTACCAAAACAGTCACACGATGCATCTTCAAAAACATTTTTACTGCTGCTACGATTTAGCAACCTGGAAATAAGGATAGAGCTCTGATGGGAATCAACTCGAGTGCTAATTTAGGCCTGAAAGCAAGGGGAGGCTGTTGCAAGATAATAGCCTCTTCCTACTTCCTTCCAAAACCTTGCTTTAAGCACAATGCAAAAAATCCCGGGGTTCGGGGCTGGCCCTGAGGATCACTGAAAATCACCCACTAATTCGTCAAACGAGCCTTTTTTTATATTATGAAATTACTGCAAACATTATTTTCCGCCTTGCTCCTCCTTCCAAGTTTTTCGAGCTTGGCAGCGGATGCGGTTGCGTCGCGGGCGAAACCGAACATCCTTTTCTTTTTGGCTGATGACCTTGGCCAACGCGATCTTGGTTGCTACGGAAGTACGTTCTATGAGACACCCAATCTCGACCGGATGGCCAAGGAAGGTGCCTTGTTCACCGACGCCTATGCCGCTTGCCCTGTTTGTTCGCCAACGCGTGCGAGCTTGATGACTGGTCAGTGGCCGCAGCGAACAGGAATCACGGATTTCATCGGCGCTCCAACGAAGCCGGACAGGTGGAATCGCAATACGAAAATGCTTCCGGCACCCTATTCCGATCGACTTGCGCTGGACAAACCGACGCTTGCTAAAGCCATGAAAGAATCGGGCTACGCGACCTTCTTCGCTGGCAAGTGGCATCTAGGTCCGGAAGGCTATTGGCCAGAGAACCAAGGGTTTGACATCAACATGGGTGGACATGCTGGCGGCGGACCTTACGGTGGCAAGAAATACTTTTCGCCTTACGGAAATCCGCGGCTTACCGATGGCCCGGACGGCGAACATCTACCCGATCGGCTAGCTACCGAGACTGCGAATTTTATTGAAGCAAACAAAGACCGACCGTTCTTCGCTTACTTTGCATTCTACTCCGTACACACACCCTTGATGGCCCGCGAGGACTTGCAGAAAAAGTATGAAGAAAAGCGTAAACGACTTGGGCTTGAAGCCAAGTGGGGAACTGAGGACACTCGCGACGTCCGGCTCAATCAAGATCACGCGGTTTACGCAGGAATGGTCGAGGCGATGGATCTCGCAGTTGGTAAGGTCCTCAACAAGCTGGACGAACTTGGACTACGCGACAATACGCTTGTGTTCTTCACGAGCGACAATGGCGGACTTTCGACAAGTGAAGGCTGGCCAACGTCGAATCTTCCACTTCGAGGTGGCAAGGGCTGGATGTACGAAGGCGGAATCCGAGAACCATTCCTCGTTCGATGGCCGTCAGTGATCAAGCCCAATAGCATTGTCAGTACTCCAGTCAGTAGCCCAGATATCCTTCCAACGTTGCTGGAGGTGGCTAACGCAGGACCAAGGCTCGGTCAGACTCTAGATGGGTTGAGCCTAGTTCCGGTTTTCAAGGGTGGAGAGCTTCCTGAACGCCCGCTGTTTTGGCACTACCCGCACTATGGAAATCAAGGTGGAGCACCGGCGGCAGCTATTCGGCGAGGCAACTGGAAATTGATTTGGTGGTATGAAGATGCGCGTTCGGAGTTATACAATCTGTCAAACGACGTGGGCGAGAAATTGAATCTGGTAGAATCCGAACCAGAACTCGCCCGCTCGCTGCAACGGGAACTGTTTGCCTGGCAAAAGGAAGTGGGTGCAAAGAGTCCTGAAGCCAACAAGAAATTCGATCCTTTAAAACCCAATGGTCGATTCACTGCGCGCCTAAAGTCTGCGACGGCTCCTTAGACAAAATGCTTTCGCTAACGCGCCAGTTTGTTCCGTTGCACGGACGACACTCATCAGCGGCATGTATGCCACGTCTATCGGTGGCCAAAATCATCGAAGCACTGTCGCAATGCCAACGCAATTTCAACTTTACCCCGAGCATCTTCGTGCATATGGCTATTATTGCACCAAGAATTCTAAGACCGACTACAACTTTCCGGGTGGTCAAAAAATCTGGAATGAAAGTAGCAACAAAGCAAATTACGATAGCCGACAGCCGAATCAGCCGTTCTTTGCGGTCTTCAACTCAACCACCAGTCACGAGAGTCAG
>JAYVPE010000468.1:0-4181 GCA_043757575.1 Pirellula sp. | reverse complement strand
CAAACTTCGTCCGCTGCAAATTGCGTTACGGCTTCGGGTGAATCTAAAATGACAACTCGCAACGTTTACATCCTTTCGGGTTAAAGCTCAATGTGGCCGATCGCTCCGCGATCGGAATTGATTTAGGCAAACGATCGCGGAGCGATCGGCCACAAACGTCGCACTACTTGTTCTTCAGCCCGTCGAGCATTTTAACAAACCCTTCTCGCATACCGGTCACGATATCATTCGGGCCGGTTGCTTTGATAAAGATTAGAGCACCGTCTTTAAGTTCAAGGATCGCACCGAGCATTTTATAGTTCTCTTGCTTTTTGGTAGCTGCGCCAGGCCCTCCCGGACCCATGGATTCTTTAAAGGTGCCGGTGATTTCGACTATATGGACTTTGGTTTGATCAACTTCCTTCTTTTCCACTTTGGCATCTTCTTTTTTCACGCCGTCAAACTGACCGATCCAGCGATCAATATTTCCTTGGACACCACCGCTGGCCTGCATAATTGTGATGCGAGCGAAATTTTCGCCTTCTCCCGCCACTCGAAATTCATTGTCAATCATTTGGCTTTTCGGTGGTACCGCTTTCCATTTTTCTGGCTTAGTCAGGACAACCTTCCCTTTCGCCAACTCCAACATTTCAACTTTGGCAGGCGCATCCTTTTTTTCGGTTTTTTCCTGGCCAGCGGCAGGTTGGACAAGAATGCAAAGAGAAGCGAGCGCCAGTAAATTTTGCCAATTCATCGATAGTTCTCCGGTTGGTGGTTTTTTACAATTGTGTGGACTGAACAAGAAATCGAACGTGGTTTAGCGTTTTCGAAGACTAAAACCGACGAGGCAGACGTTTCTGACCCGTTCAGCTTAGTTACACTATACGATTGAAACGGATTTGACCAGTATCGAACAATCTCTTCAAGGAACGTATTTCGAGTTCATCATGCCCACCGATTACCGTTCACAAACCATCGACGCCGCACTGCTTGACGATTTGTCAAATCTAGTGCGGCTGGCGATTCGAGAAGACCTTGATCGAACCGCAGATATAACGACATTGGCGATCGTACCACAGGGACTACAGGGTTCCGCAGTCATTTTACCGCGCGTGCCAGGTGTGGCGGCTGGCGTCGACTTGATCGAAGCGATGCTGCAAGAGTTTGATACCCAGATTGCGTGGACTCAGCACGTGGGGGACGGAGAACGATTCGAACCCAAGCAACCGATGGCCACGCTATCGGGCGAAACGCGAGATTTGCTGACCTGCGAACGAACCATTCTCAACTTTTTGGGCCGGCTTTGCGGAATAGCCACGCTGACTAGCCGATACGCTGCCAAACTTGAGGGGACCAATGCACGTGTATACGACACCCGCAAAACAACGCCGGGCTGGAGACGCCTTGAAAAGTATGCTGTTCGGTGTGGTGGTGGTCGCAACCATCGCTCAGGATTGTTTGACGGAATATTGATCAAGGACAATCATCTCGCTTGCCGAACCTCGAAGGACGGGAAATCGCTTGACCCAGGAACCGCAGTTCAGTTAGCCAAGAGTTTCGTTGCGAGCGGTGCATATCGATTCGAGCATCCACCTATGATCGAGATTGAAGTGGATCGAATTAGCCAATTGGAGTCGGCACTGCATGCGTTTCCTGACATTGTCTTGCTCGACAACATGAGTTGCGATTTGCTTAAAGAATGCGTTTCTTTGCGTGATCGCATCGCACCCTCGGTCGAACTAGAAGCGTCCGGTGGAGTTAATTTGGGGACAATTGGAAGTATTGCACTAACGGGTGTCGATCGAATCAGTGTGGGAGCCCTCACGCATTCGGCAATCAATTTAGATCTTGGGCTCGATTGGATATTGAACAATGAGTAAGCACAACTTTGAAGCCAAGAAATTTCGAGTCAAAGAGGGGGATTCATTCAAACTCAGTAAGATCTCGACCAAGGCAGGTAAGGAACTGTCTAAGAAAGCAGACGGGATCGAAGTTCTAAAGGACGATAACGCTTCGCTTCAAGAAGCTCAAAATCGATTGTTCGCAAGCGGGCAGCGTTCCTTGCTGATCATCTTACAAGGTATGGACGCATCGGGCAAAGACGGCACGGTGAGGCATGTTATTAGCGGCGTCAATCCACAGGGTTGCCGCATCTACAGTTTCCGTGCACCCAATACCGAAGAGGTGCAACATCATTTCCTTTGGCGGCCTATGCGATTTTTGCCAGCTCACGGCATGATTTCGATTTTCAATCGTTCGTATTATGAGGAGGTGATGGTGGTGCGAGTGCATCCCGAGTTCCTTGGACCCCAAAATCTGCCACCCTGCAAAAAGCCGGCGGATTTGTGGAAACAACGCTACGAAGAAATTCGCGTCTTTGAACAAACACTGGTCAACAGCGGAACCAGCGTGCTCAAGTTTTATCTGCACGTTTCAAGAGAGGAGCAAAAGGCTCGCTTAATGGAACGACTCACGCAACCACATAAACGTTGGAAATTTAACGAACGGGATCTTGAGGAACGCAAGCTTTGGGAAAAGTACGCGGAAGCGACTGAAGACGCCTTGTCAGCCACTAGTACCAAGTCGACTCCGTGGTACATCATTCCAGCGGACGACAAATGGTACGCACGAGCGGCTATTGCCGACATCCTGGCTAGTCATCTGGATTCGCTCGCTTTGGAGTATCCAAAAGTTGCGCCAGGCGATGAGGAAAAGTTTGCAGCCTTGGCGAAACAGCTTCAGGAGCAGGCTTGATTTGAATATTAGTGATTGAGTGCACGATCGAGCAAATTGCGAGTCATACGTTGGACTCGATCGTCCGGACCATGCGGGCGGGACCAATGGGACCACGGGAGCATATGCCCTGGCGGACTCGAGAGCCCTTGGCACCAAAAGATGGTCGAAGCGTTAAATACGAAATTGTCTTTGGGGCCAGGGTAAATCGTTGCGGTCCATTGTTGCGGATTCACGCCACCCTGTAATGCAGTCCCAGCCGCGACCACTTCAAGGCCGGGAATTTCGGGTGGGTCGCCATGGTACTCCCAGCCTACAAGTCCTGGGATGCTGTCCCCTTTTTTCATTCCGGTACCTTCAAACATCCAATGATCCGGCATAGAGACCGTCCAGTCACCACCGCCGTTGACAGGATCCACGTTGCGCGAGCCCATGAGAAATCCTTCATCAGGTCCTCGATGTGGAAAAGGCCCATTATCACGCTCTCGATCGACTGCAAACTTGTAATCGCCGCCATACGGTCCGCCGCGAAAAATAATTCGGTTTTTGCGACCATCGAAGCTGTCGCGAAACGGCGAAACCCAACAGACTGCGTTTCCAGAAAAAAACAACAAATCGACGCCTGAATCCCGCATGCTGACCACGCTGTCGTATTGACGAATATCCCAATATTCGTCGTGGCCGACACTAAGCATTGCCTTGCATTTCAATCCGCGGTCAGGCGTGAGCATGTCGCTGTTCGAACAGTAGGATACGTCGTAACCCTGCTGCTCAAGCCAAAATGCAAATGGGAATTCGAAACACAACCACTCGCCGGATCCGATCGACTGTGGATTTTCATAAATTTGAGCATACTTGCTGTACGGACGATCGAAACTGACGTCTGCCCAAGGTCCCTGATTTCCCTTGGGATGCAGGTAGACGGATGTGTCGACCGGCCAGCGATTGTACGCCTGCCAAGTATTATCGCTGACTTGAAATAGTATGTCTGCCGGACGATTGTCTCGAACCACAAAAACGACGTAGCTTTGCCAATAGTCGTAGGGTCGCTTTTCATCAACGGTCGTCAATCGCCCCAGGTAAACACCACTCAGCCAATCGTTCGGTATAACGATCGATGCCGAAGGTTCCCATCGACATTCCACAAGCCGACGCTCTCCAACCGTCTCAGGCGTCCTCTGCGATCGTCCCTCAAGCGGCCCGATTGTCGTCATCAATCGAGCACCTCGTCCTCCGTAGTATCCTGTTCGAAAGATCTCGATCTTGAATTTCTTTGCCGGATTCGTCGACACCATAATTTCGAGTTTTTCCCCCGCCGCAACGCTTTGTCGCGAACAATAACCCTCGATCCAAGGTGAGCGAAACCCCAGGTTCGTATCCAATCGGACACGTGTCAACTGCCAGTCGGTGGCGCCTTGCTTTTCATTCTCAATCCGAATGGAGTTCGCACCCTCGGCACGAGTTTGGTC
>JAYVPE010000467.1:0-4184 GCA_043757575.1 Pirellula sp. | reverse complement strand
AAAAATTCGCCGCATGTCGCAGTCGTGGTAGACACATCCGCGTCGCAGAATGGAGATTTCCGATCGGATTCGATTGAGATTGCACAATCGTTCGTCAAAGCAATGCCTGCGAAGTCAACCGTGAGTTTGCTCGCATGCGACGTAGAGACAATTGTGCTTTCGCCAGCGTCGGAACCTACCAGCGAATCGTTGGCTGAGGGATTTAAGAAGCTGGACATGAGGATTCCGCTGGGCACGACTGATCTTGCTGCTGCATTTCGGGCGGCAGTTCGAGAGCTAGGTAATCAGCCGGATGCAAGCATCGTATACATCGGTGATGGAATGCACCTTTGCAACCTTTTGAACACTGCCGAATTCGAATCACTCATTAGCGAAATGCGAGAGTCGCGAACCAGCATTAGCTCGCTCGCAATCGGTCCTAAAACGGACTGTGAATTGCTTTCAATCATTTCTAACCACACGGGTGGAAAGATTTTTGTGCGTCAGGCAATTACCGATGCGACTTGCCAGCAAATTGGTGGCAACTTGGCTAAGGCAGCGTTGGAACCAGTTTTTTGGCCTACGAAGTCGAGTTGGCCGAGTGGAGTAGCTCAATATTTCCCCCGACAGTTACCGCCTCTGCGTTTCGACCGTGATTCCATCGTGGTTGGAAATCTCAGCGACGAACTGCTTGAGGGGAGTCTACAATTGGAGGGAGTTGTCGGTGGTCGAACGACTTCGATGCGATGGGAGCTTAAGAGTGAACCATCGAATCCCGACTTTGCTTTTCTAGCTCAAGTGGTCTCTAAAGCAGTTCCGAACGCAGGTTTGTTAATGCCAACGCCTGGTTCTGAAGCGTTGCAGGAGCTGGGATTCGTTCTTGCCAGCTCCTCGGATCAGCTAGTCAAGGATGCTAGATTTGCTTTAAATTCAGGGGACACCAGCGCTGCGATCAATATTGCGAAGGAAGCGATGAAGCGATCTCCAAACAATTTGTCCGCACAGAACATTTTGGATGCTGTCGAACTCTCGAAAAAGCCAGCCAAGCCGGTGAAGAGTCCTAGTGCTTCGCCTCGAATTGTGAAGTTTATTTCAGCACAAGTACCTGAAGATCCGTTCGCTGACCCACCATCAACTGCAGTCCTACCAGTCGTAGTAGAACCCAAGGTTCTGTCGACTATCAACCCATTCAGCGACGACCCTGTACCGTCGAAACTTGCACCTGCGATTTCGGTTCAACCCATCGCAAACGCTGGCAGATTTGAGTCGGCAATTCCTTCTGTACCGAATGCTTTCTCGCAAAGCAGTGACCCGTTTAGCGAATTATCCAACGCAGGTAGTCTGCTGGCGGAAGATGAGGGATTACGACGTGTTAAGGCTCAGCAGTTGGAAGCTCATGTGAAGAGCGAATTGAGTGAAGCTAGAAAAAGTCGCGATCCATCGTCCACCAAGATTTCACTCAAGGCTTTGCAGGATCAGATTCGACGATCACCTGATCTGGACGCATCGGGCCGAACTCGCCTTGATTCTCAGATTGCGTCAGCTATTCAGTCGTCTGCACGTGCAGAAGTGAACCTGAAGGAGCAAGTTTCGAGAACTGAATCGGTTCAATCCAGCCAGTCTGCATCGAAACGGTTGCTGGGGGAAACAGAACGACGCAATTCGACGGTACAGCAATTGGTCGAGCGATACAATTCGCTAATGGCACAACAGTTGTTCTCTCAGGCCAACGATGAGATCGCACCTCAAATTACAGCAATCGATCGCGAGTCGGTTATTGATCGTGTTACGAATATTGAGTCGAACATGGCTTCAAATCATTCACTGATCATGAATACGGTCCGGGCGAGGAGTAGAGCTTTTGTGGATTCACTTTACTTGAACGAACAACTTCTAATTCCGTTCGTCGATGAACCACCTGTTCGTTATCCGCCAGCAGATGTCTGGCAAGCGTTGAGCGCTCGTCGGCTTGAGCGTTATGGATCGATCGACTTATCCGGTGGAAAAGAATCCGAACGAAAAATTTATCGAGCTCTCAATGAGCGAGGCGATGTGAATTTCAATGCTCAACCGTTGTCAGGAGTAATGAAGTTTTTCTCATCGCAATACGATATTCCGATTGTGATTGATGACAAGGCTCTTGAAGCAGAGAACATCACACCGGATGAACAAGTTACATTGAATCTTCCTCCAGTCTCGTTCCGATCGGCGTTGAAGTTGATTTTGGAGCCGTTGCAATTGACCTATGTTATCGAAGACGAGGTGATGCGAATTACCAGCAAGAAAACGTCTGCTAATGTGGTTCGAGTTTATCCGGTCGGCGACCTTGTTGTCCCCATCTCGCAAATGGGTGGCGGCGGCGGCGGCATGATGGGCGGTATGGGAGGCGGCATGGGTGGCATTGCAGGGGGCCCGGGTGGGATGGGTGGCGGCATGGGTGGTATGGGCGGCGGCATGGGTGGTATGGGAGGCGGCATGGGTGGCATGGGTGGCGGCATGGGCAGGGGTGGTATGATGGATGTCAACGATCAGCCCTCCAAGTCTTCTGCGTCTCTCAAATCTCCGGCAGAACTCGTTGAGCAATTGGTAGCAAGCGAGGGGGGAGAACGACTCATTGCAGAAGCTGCTCTTTCCAGTTGGGTCGTTAGCAAGATGGGGCAAGCCAAAAGGGCTGCTGCGGTAAATAGGGACGCGGAGGTGCGAAAACACTTTCAGGAAGTGATTGACACGATTGGCGATGTGATGCGCAAGACGCTTCCGGCTGGATGGATGTATCAAGCTCTCAGTACGGCCATGGAAGGTTGCGAATATCCTGGAACAGAAATTCGAAGAGTTCTGCTTTCAAGTATCGACTTCGGCGGCAACGTCGATGCCTCCGTCAAGATCGGTAAGTACTTGGCAGGACAAGGAATGAAAAAGGAAGCACTTAATGTTTTCCATGACGCCTACCGCACAAATCCGATGCTCACAGAGCCGCTTGAGCGCGGTTTGGAGCTTAGTTTGGAAATAGGTGACCAAGAAGGTATTCAATGGACTTGTACTGGTATTCTTAGTCAAGCTTGGCCGGACGACCATTTGCAGCTCATTGAAAAGGCCATGCTTGCGGCTAAGGCATCGCACATCCGCCTTAACAAGTCAAAAGAAACGATGAAGGCTTACGCGTTTGAACAAGAGTTGAAACAAGCCCTCTTGCGAGATCTTGTGGTTCGCGTTGTTTGGACCGGTGAGGCAGATATCGACATCGAAGTCGAAGAGCCAACCGGTACGATTTGCGACAAAAATAACACTCGAACTTTGAACGGTGGATTGTTGCTAACGGACGGTTCGTCGCTCGACAAACCAAGCAAAGACGGTTTTTCTGAAACCTACGTTTGTGCAAATGGTTATTCCGGTCAGTACCGAATACTTATAAGAAAGGTTTGGGGCGAAGTTGCAGGTGGCAAGGTTACCGTGAATCTGCTTACTGATTATGGAACACCGAATCAAAGGGTTGTTCAGCACCAAGTGCCGATCCAAAAAGATTCTATCGTAGTTGCCGAAGTGAAGAGCGGCCATCGCAAGGAACCTATCGTCGATGCGCAGTTGGCGAGGGTTCAGAAACGGATGGCTGAAGCAGGCGCTGTTCTGGCGCAAGTGATGCCGAATCAGAACGATAGCAACAATTCAGATTCTGGATCAGCTTACCAACGGTTGCTTGCGTCGTATGCAGCCGGTCAAAATGGAATTGGAGGCAGAAACGGCCAATTTCCATTCATTGGCCGGGGTGTTGTGGGCTATCGACCTGTTATTACGGTCATCCCGGAAGGCACTTTTGATTCGTCTTCGGCTGTGATTTCGGGGGATCGACGATACGTATATGTTGCTCCAAACCCACGATTCACGGAAATTATCTCTGTTAGTACGTTCAATACATTTACCGGAAGCGGCGGGCTCACAGGTGGTGGCGCGGGAGGAGGCGCAGGAGGAGGCGGTGCACAAGGGGGTGCCGGAGGCGGGTTTGGTGGTGGCGGTGCATTCTGAGCCACTGGCCATGCGGCACTCATTTTGCGATTTCGCAACCCATGCAAAATCGCTTATTACGCTTCCCGAGTTGTACGGTCTGTTGTTTTAATGCAATTTACAAAAATAATGATTAGCCGATGGGCGTTAGCCACGGTTGTCGGCGAATGAACCGACGCTAACGCGTTGCGGCTAATTAAATCAAC
>JAYVPE010000466.1:0-4188 GCA_043757575.1 Pirellula sp. | reverse complement strand
AGATGGACTTTTAAGCGATTTAGCGGTGCGCGATGCGTGGACGGCTGAGTTTCGAAATCAGATCATTCGTTCCGCCATCAACTTGGGGCGCAAGCTGGCCTTTGACGAAACGCATGCCCGGCACGTAGCGACCTTGTCGCGAAAGTTGTTTTCGGATTTGGTCGAAGAACATCAGCTCGACCAACGCATGGAATTGGTCCTTTACTTGGCCGCACTGCTGCATGAAATTGGCACTTTTATCAATGCCCGGAGCCATCACAAGCATGCGATGTATATTATTCGCAACAGCGAATTGTTTGGACTTTCCGTTCGCGACGTTTTATTGGTAGCCTTGATTGTTCGATACCATCGCCGTTCATCTCCGCAGCCAGATCACGAAGGCTACGCCACGCTGGACCGCAATGATCGGGTGGCGGTTGCAAAGCTTGCCGCGATTCTTAGGCTTGCGATTGCACTGGACGAATCGCGGTCGCAACGCATCAGCAATATTCGATGCCGTCGCGACGGAGATCGACTAACGATTGCAACGCATGGCATTGAGGACGTGTCGCTGGAGCAATTGACCGTCCGACAATCTGGCGACCTGTTCGAAGAAGTCTTTGGTATGAGCGTATTCCTACGCAGCGAAGCGGGCTAGCGATAGAGGTAGGTAGCCGAAGGCGCACCACGAACCAGCATGATTCACCGTTATCATGTTATCCTACCGCATTACGGCTCCTGTTTACCGAACGCCCCGCGCGAAGGCCATGTGGGTCAGCGGCTCCGCCCGCTGACATCTTCGTTCCCTACATCTTCGTTCCCTGCATCTTTAACGTGGTCAGAGTTCGTTGCCAGTTGGAAATAGGCTCCGCGGGATGCGAGGGGTAAAGCGTTGCTGTAGCCGCAGGCGACCATGAAGTCCTTGGTTTGGCAAGTGACGGTCGCCCCTATTGTTGCTTTTTGTTGTATCGCAACGATGACCACGCGCATACAACGAGGACTGTTCGGGCAAGTGGATTGCCGCGCTTGGTGATGCGTCCGTTGCGATCGGTATGCCAAGCTTTATCGCCAGTATCGATGCCGATGCCATGATTAACGAACCAATAAAGGATGCCGGTCTGTGATGGCATTGATGAACTCGTGTTTCCGAGTTTTTGTGTCGAAATAGCAGCACATGGTATTGAACTTGCCGAGGTCAAGAGCGAGAATTTTCAGGATTACGAGTCCATGAGGTATTTGTGGGTGGTTTGAATGTGACGACAAGTTTCGGCTTGTCATGATCACGGGTCCGAGTCGTCAGATTTTATTCGAATGGCTTCCACCCCCAAACCTCGGACTTACATGGATTCTTTAGGCTACAAAACACATGTCTGACGCACTTGGCATTCTCGATCTCCTGACGATACGCGGCTTCGACAAGAACTGCCGCGCCAAACTCGTGCGCCATCAGGACAAGCGGTTCGATGTTCCGACCTTGATTCGCGACGGTTGGTTCGATCTGTATCAAGCCCACCAAACACGTGACGTCTTCGGAGACTGCGACTACATCGTATCGTTCACCGGAGACGGCGGTACTCGCGCAAAATTCTTGGGTGTGTACCGTGTTCTCGGCGTACGGCAAAGCCGACGATCGGACATTCCCCGAAATTCACCGTTCACCGAGTGGCGGGATGTCCCGTGCTGTTTTTACTCACTGCAACATCAGCCACAGTACGCGGATCTTGAAGGCCGCGTTGTAATCGAATGGGGTGCCGGCGCTCTAGCCTGGCATCAACATATGCGCAATAAGCCGCTCATCGAGGTTTTTCCCACAGGTCGCGTTCTCGAGCCATTCACGGACTATCTCGATTTCAGCTTATCCCACGTCGAACTTGGTGACTTGATCAATAATCCATCTGCCCATCGTGATTGGCACTCCAGCTTGTCTTCGGTGGCAGGTATTTATATGATTCTTGCTACAACAACTGGTCATCAATACGTCGGGGCAGCCTATGGCCTCTCGGGCATTTGGGGTCGGTGGGTTCAATATGCGGGTAATGGGCATGGGAACAACAAGTTGTTGAAGCAGGTAGTGAAAGACGATCCTGAGTATCCACACGCCTTTCGATATTCCATTCTTCAGGTACTTCCTAAGAGCACGCAGGATTCGGAAGTAATTCGGTGGGAATCCCAGTACAAAGTCAAACTGGGATGCCGAGCCACTGGCCTAAACGCGAACTAAGGCAACAGAACAAAACGCTGAATCCGAGTTGCCGATTGCGAGACTCACATCGAATGTCGAGTCGTGGATTGCATTATCATGTCATCCACGCAAAACTTGCCCATGATTGCAGTCGGTCGCCACGACTCGTACAATGAACTAGTCAGGATTCGTGGTTCTGACATTGGAAGCCGCCTATTCAAAATCAAAGAATAATTGACCCAAAATCAAGACGAACATATTTAGGATTGGATTCTGCGTCGTTGCTCTAGGGACCAGTGAGGGCGAACTTTAATGATTGCCCAGTTTCTGATGGGATGCTGAAGAGTTCAGCCCGAATCCAATCCCGTGTTCTTGAAGCCCAAGCGACAGTTTGATTCGCTAGGGGCCGTTTTTTTTCGCGGCAGCGGTGAATTGCCAAGTTGCTATCGAACTGGCATTCGAGTTGCCAAAGGGGATTGGCTTTGATTCCCACACAACATTTTGTCGTTCGAACAAAGTGTGCCACGACGCTCCGCCGTCGTGATTCGCGACGGCGGGAGTGGCTGATGATGAGCGAACCTTCCGCACTAATCGCTCACCCAAAATCACCGCAGTCCAACACCGAGGACAAGTCGAGCGGTCTGGATAACGGGCAAAACCAAGCGATTAGAACCGTCACAATCGGTTGGACTGGAAGCCAGCAGTTGGCTGAAAAACGTGCGGCAATCATGTTGCGGATGCTCCTACCCGACTGTTAGACTGGTGGTAGTAAAAGCGGAACGCATAGAATCCGCATCAGTCAGACACGGCAAAGCGACTTAGCCCCTACGTTCAATCTATCCCTCCGTTCCGCTTCGCTCCAATTGAGATAGATTGTTATTCGTTAGCCTAGGCCAAGAATCGATCGAAGGAAATGTTCAAACTTGACCCTTCAAAAAGACTGGAAGTCTGTGCCTCAAGTGCGTTGGCTGAAATGTTTATATTGATGGCCTATCAACATGGAGCCGAGCGGCTTGAGTTCCGGACGATCAAAGGAGAGTTTCGTATCGCCGAAATAATCGGTAATCAAGCGTTCGAGTACCCTCGGCCGCCGGAATGTATGCGTTTACCAATTATTGAACATCTAAGGACAATGTTTTCGATATCAGAGAATCAGAGCGAAGCTGAGAACGCTTTGCAAAGTGCTTTATCGACGGCAACAGCGCGCTGCAAAATCACGGACGACATTAACGCAACACTCACACTCTTAAAAAATTTCCAGCCCAACATCGACGTTACCATTGTTGAGAAACGCTTCTGGCGTGATAATGCCGCGCGTCAAGGGACTTTGATGCTCTTGGTGTACCACTTAAAAGACTTCCTTTGGTATGTCCAGAAATCGGCGAACCAATCTACCTTAAGTTTCTGCGGGGGTGATGTCGAGAAAGTCGATGGGCCAGGCGAGTGAATCGAAAGGGTGATGCACGGCGGCTCAAGAGTCGAGGCAGAATCTAAGCCTGTGTTCAAGAAGCCCATCAGGGCTGAGCGTGCCAATTTCGAATTAAATACTCGCGCACTTTCCACTCAGGGCATTGCTTCGTCGACCATCGGCTTTTTTGATTCCAATCTTTCACCGCCAAAGCCCAAGCGGCAGTTTAATTCGCTGAGGAGCCGTTCTTTCTCGCGGCAGCGGTGAATTGCCAAGTTGCTATCGAACTGGCATTCGAGTTGCCAAAGGGGATTGGTTTTGATTCCCACACAACATTTTGTCATTCGAACAAAGTGTGCCACGACGCTCCGCCGTCGTGATTCGCGACGGCGGAGCGTCGCGGCACTCTGCAGCAACCCACTGGCTCAAATTAACTCCCCCAAACACAGGACTTACATAGATTCTTATGTGAGGAATACAAGCTCAACCAACGAGTACGCCTACGGCTAACTGTTAAACGCTCTTCCTCGGTCTTTAGCGTTTTTTCTTTTTATTGCCACGCTCTGGTGGGCCTGCGGACGTGCGTTTGGATTTTTCGTTGATTGCCAGGCTGCTCTCC
>JAYVPE010000465.1:0-4190 GCA_043757575.1 Pirellula sp. | reverse complement strand
TATTTACTTTTGAAAATCATTAATTGTCAACAAAGTCGCGAGTGGGATTCCAGCCGCTTTAAAGGCTTCTTCCCCACCTTCGAGGCGATCAATAACTCCGAGCACGCCAATAACTTCCAGCCCGAAGTCGCGAGCTGCCGATGCGGCCTTCAATGCACTACCACCGCTGGTGACCACATCCTCTACAATCACGCACTTCATCCCAGGCCGAACGGGGCCTTCGACCAGTTTTCCAGTTCCGTGCTGTTTCGCTTCCTTGCGAACCATAAATCCGAGCAAATGGTGATCTCGTAAGCCTGCATGTACCACAACTGCTGCGGTGATCGGATCCGCACCGATTGCTAACCCGCCAACAGCATCTGGGATGGCGTTAAAGTGATTATTCAGGATCAATTCGAGCATTCCCGCCGCGATTTGATTCGATCCCTTGGGGTGGAGCGTAACCATGCGACAGTCAAGGTAGTAGGACGCTTGCTTGCCACTCGCCAGCGTAAACTGCCCAAATTGAAGTGCATGCTCCCGAATGATCGAAATAAGGCTGTTTCGGTCGTAGTTCAAATTCATCTGTGTGAGCCGTTTTTGGAGGAAACCTAGGCGGTAATAACTATAATTGGCGGATTTGGCAGTGATTGCTGGCGTTTCTTATGGGCACGAAATTGTACTGGTTTATTCGAAAATAGCCCAGAACCTGACCGATTTTGATGTTTGCGGTTTCAAGATGTATTGCTCAACCCGTTCAACTTACGCTAGTGTCCGGTCTGAGGATTGGAAACATGCAAAACAGCAGCGTAAGAAAAAAAAGTTTTATCGGCTTACTCAATGTGCTTGCGATCTCGCTTGCCAATATTGCTGGCTGCCACATGACAGCACCCATGCACACTTGGAAACCATCACAAGTTTCAAAAGCCGGACTTGTACGGATCGCGGTCGCACCGATTGGCGGCAATCCGGACGCTGCCGAGCGATTGCAAAACGCTATGAAACTTGCACAACCCCAGCCGAATCCGTTGGTTGCTGCACTGCATCCCCACGAGTTGGAACATGTTGGCGGTATCCAATTGGTTTCCTATGACAACCAGCCGAATGATATGGCAACCTTGAGTGCCGCGCGAAGAGCCGGAATGGACTACATTCTTCAAGGGTACGTTCTCAGCGACGATCTCGATGTCCAGCCTCCGGATCCCAAAAGGAAATCGAAATTCCGAATCTTCAAACCAACAGAAATAGTCGAGAGTCTTTCTGTCCACTGGGTTGTTACCGATGTGAATAGTGGACTGAAAGTAAAAGAACAAACGCTGTCTATGGATCGATTGCAAGCGGAAAAGCAATTCCCAGACCTGACGCTGCACACTCCCGGAGGTGACGGGCGTGTTCTGATGGCATCCGCCAGGCAATCTTGGACGCTAGTCGCACCAACAAATGAACCTGAAAATGCTGTTCTAGACTTACCCTGGTTTATGCGAGGCTCGACCCAAATCCGCAAAGGGAACGGTTATGCTCGCCAAGGACGTTGGGATCTCGCAGAGATGGAGTGGCAAGAAGCCGCTTCGTTGCATCCGTGGAATACCTCAGGTTGGACAAACTTGAGCTTGGCTGCAGTTGCCAAAGAGGACTTTTCACTAGCTCGTGATCGACTGAAGCATGCGAATACATTTTTGCCTGGCGATTCGACCTTTCCAACGTTGAGCTGGATTGAAAAGCGTCAGCGAGACCATCACCAAGCTCTGAATCTGGCACCGCCTGAGACGGGTTGGACGCTTGTTGATATACCAAAACCCAAGCTTCCCGAGGAGGTTCCGGCCTCTCCTCCTCGCGACCTCAATGCAATGCCCTGGTGGACGGCAATCCCGTTCATTCCGCCACCCGGTTGGACTTGGAAACAATGGTGGATGCAGCCATTAGTGCTATGATCTGAAAGACTGCTATACTGCGTAGGGGTAACATGTAGGTCAGCCTGTCCTTAGACTGACAAAACGAAACCCGATGCGACAGCCATCAACCCACCTTGATTGAAGAACCATGCCTATTGCTCCTGGTTGGCAAACGGAAAACCGTCCACCACGTATTTTAATTGTTGACGATGACTTTGAGATTGCCGACCCCGTTAAGTTCGCCCTTCAAAAACTCGGGTACGAAGTCACGCACGTACCTGACGGAAACCAGGGTGTAGCTGCAATTTCAACTGTGAATCCCGACCTGATGGTTCTCGATATGATGATGCCTGGTAGAAGCGGCTTCCTCGTGCTCGAACATTTACGCAGCAGCAAGAAATCTTGCATACGTGTAATTATGGTGACTGGCAACGAAGGCGAACGGCATCAAGCCTATGCTCGCATGCTGGGAGCCGACGACTATATCCACAAGCCCTTTGCAATGGACCGGCTGGTGCAAAGCGTTCAAAAACTACTTGTCGAACCGTTCGCGGATGGGGAAAATGCATCAGCATCGGAGCCCAATAAAGAATGACGACCTCGCAGCTTCCGGTTAAGCAGGTTTTCTCCGTCCAATGGTCGGGTGACATTCATGGAAACCTTGAGTTGATCGATCAAACTCTCCTGCCGTTGCAGCTCCAAGTACTAACGATCTCAACGATTACGGAAGCGTTCGAAGCGATCGTAATGCTCCGAGTGCGTGGTGCACCTGCCATTGGAATTGCTGCCGCTTACGGTGTTGTATTAGGCGTCCAAAAGTGCTTTCGCGATAGCAACTCCGTAAGCGAGTCTCGCGACGCCGCGTTGCATGCTTGTGATTATTTGGCGACGAGTCGACCAACTGCGGTAAATTTGTTTTGGGCTCTGGACAGAATGCGCGGCGTTGTCTCTCGCAGTCCAAACGTCTCGTCCGCTGCTGATATTGCTCAAGCTTTACTTCGTGAAGCCAGGTTGATTCACGATGAAGACCGCAGGATGTGTCACGCCATCGGCGAACATGGAGCCCGATTGCTTGAAGACAATTCAGGGGTCCTAACGCACTGCAACACCGGCGGATTAGCTACTTCGGAGTATGGAACTGCTTTGGCCGCTATCTTCACCGCTCAGGACCAAGGCAAAAACATTCATGTGTATGCTGACGAGACCCGTCCATTGCTTCAAGGCTCGCGATTGACTGCTTGGGAATTGCAGCGTCGACAAGTGCCATGCACTGTGATTTGCGATTCGATGGCCGCCCAGGTAATGAGAGAAAATAAAATTCAAGCGGTTATCGTGGGTGCGGATCGAATTACCGCTAGAGGTGATACGGCCAATAAAATTGGCACCTATGGAGTGGCTGTCTTGGCCCGGTATCACAACATTCCTTTTTATGTTGCTGCTCCTCGAAGTACGTTTGATTTATCCATCGTGAGCGGCGACGACATACCGATCGAGCAACGCAAAGCCGAAGAAATCACCAACGGGTTCGGTAGACAAACAGCACCCGATGAAATCGATGTCTACAATCCAGCATTCGATGTAACACCCGCCGAGCTGATCACTGCGATCGTCACCGAACGCGGCATTATCTCACCGGTGTCCGAAGAAAACGTTAGACATTGCGTAGAATAAGCTGTTAGCCTGCCCCACTTTGATTTTCTTTATCTATTCTCAAAGCGACGCTACTATGCGAATACCACTCTTAGCGTTGACCTCAATCCTGATTGCCGCCTTTTCTCCGATTGCGTTAGCGCAGAACGCACCGAACACGAAAGCCACACCCGCAAACGTCACGGCGGCCATTGAAAAGTGCGTCTCTTTTTTGGTTGCAGAACAAAAGAAAGACGGCGACCGAAAAGGCTCTTGGCCAGGTTATTTGGAATACGGTACGGGCCAGACCTCACTAGTCGCTCTCGCTTTGCTCAGCGCCGGAAAGAACGCCAAGTCGCCTGAAATCAGCCGAGCTCTCACTTACATTCGCGCGAATAAGCCAAAGAAAACGTACGAGGCAGCCTTGAGGGTGATGATGCTATGCGCTGCGGAACCAACAAGAGACCTAAACGAAATCAAAAGAGACGTCGAATGGATAATCGAAAAACAGTCTACAGATGGTGGTTGGGGCTATGGGGATTCCATGGGTGACGGAGATGAGTCCAATACCCAGTTCGCTGTTTTAGCACTGTGGGAGGCAAGTAAGTTAGGAACTATAGTAGACCTCCAATTTGAAAAGAAATTTAATGAAGCCATTCGGAAATGCGAAGCATACTGGATAAAAAACAT
>JAYVPE010000464.1:0-4199 GCA_043757575.1 Pirellula sp. | reverse complement strand
GAAATACCCTTTCCACGCCAGCGAGAGCTTCCCGGACAGCGATCGAATCGCAAATATCTCCTTCGATGAAGTCGATGCGATCGGAAACTTCTTCTAGGTTAGCTCTTTTGCCGGTAGTCAAACTATCAAGTACGCGCACCTTGTGCCCTGCATCCAGCAGTCCGCGAACGATGTGCGAGCCAATGAATCCGGCTCCGCCAGTAACTAAGCAACGAACCATAAGTAATACCTAAATAAATGTACGTTTGAATGGTGCAAAGGATAGTAATCACTTTGTCCAACTTTACGCTGCGATGTCCTGCGCGCCCAATTCTACCGACCAAGCCCCGAGAATCGTCATTCGATTTTTCTGAAGTGACCTTAACGCCTGAATTGTTTGGCGAGAGTTCGAGGCATTGAGCAATTGGACTACGATGCCGTCGCACAGTCTACCAATTTGCGGCATCTTTGGGAAACACACATCCCCCAAATCGAAGACGATCAGACCGAATTCTTGCTTCCACCGAGGCAATTCTGCAAGCTGCGTCTCCCATGTCTTCATCTCGGCTTTGGTATCGGCAAAGTACGACCAACGTGCTTCACGAACCAAAACATTCCCAACAGAATCATTGGCGTTGAGATCGTGAGGAGGACGAACGGTGATCAGAATTGCATTTCGATCGATCTTGCTACAACAACGAACGACCAAATCGGTGACCACAGAGCGAACTAGCGACGGGTCGGATTCGCCAACCGTTCCGATTCCTAAAACAAACGGTTTGGACCCTTTAATGCTTTTCAGAATACCATCCATTGGCGAATGAATAATCTGTGACAGTGGCAACGCAGCAATGGACGTTTGTTCCGCAACGTACGTTTGGATTGAAAATTCCGGTAACTTTGGTTCAGCTATGGGGGCCGAGTCCATGGCTGCGCGATACACTGCTAATTGCGGAAGCCATCCTGCAAGATGCGTGTCACGGTCAGACGAACTCATAAGTTTCTCAGTTTAGTAAACAGTTTGGCATAAGGATGTAAAACTGCACGATAGGTGCCACTGTTAGCTTGAACTACGCCACTTCGAACTGATTCCAGATCATCCTCGATGACAAGTAGATCTCGATCATCGCTCATCGCCGCTACGGTGGCTACTCGCTCGGAATTCTTTCCATTGGAGTAATTGTGCAATCCCGAAAAGGTGATGACGTCCGTGTGAGCTTGGTGGGCTAACCGACGATCATCAACTTGACGCTGTTCCTTCGCTTGGTTGAATGCTAATGCGTGATCGTTTGCAAATGGGTCAACCGTAGAAGTGGGATCCAAGGTCATTGCGCTCATGTTCAGTCCAGAAACCAAGTCTCGCATTTCCTCTTCAATCTGTCGTTCTAAGTTCGCAGCTTGTTCCTGCGAGATATTCGAAATAGTCTCGACATGTTCACTGTCATGAAAGGCATCACTGTCATGAAAGGCATCGCTGCTTTCAACTGCATCTCCGGGGAGCTGATCCAGTTGGTAATCTTCATTGACTGCGAAACTATGCAAAAAAACGTTATGCTCTGCTTGCAATGGACTGACAAGGAACTCACTTGCTTCTTCAAATGCCAATCGATTTTCATGGATCGGGCTCAGATGTGAAACTCCGAAACTCGATAGGTCGTGATTAAGGTTTCCGTACGACGCGCCCGAGTACGCTTGATAGCTATCGGACGATTGGACAGGGATCAGGAATTCCTCGTCAAAATCACCAGCGAAAACGTCGAGTAAATTCTTTTTGGCAACAGGTGATGCTTCTGATGCCTCGACGGCATCCTCAAAGTCGGAGTCCGAATACGATGGCTCGCCAGGGGTGGCGGACATACCGATGTGTTCGGACTTTTCAGCGTAATCACATGGTCTACCCTCCATGTCGTCGCGAAAGTCATCGTCCAGTTGTCCGAATTCAATATTCGAATGCAAAGCCGGAGTAGGTTCTGGAGTCGCGTTCGAATCGAGGGGGATTTGGCTCTTTGCAGTTGGACTAGAGTTGGTAGGGAATGTGCTAGAACTGGCTCGCGATAGACTAGGCGATGATTGAGTAGAGCTTTTAACGATCGACTCTGGTTCGCTCCACGGATTGGGAAGTTGTTGGAGCATGCACCAAGCCCGGCCAACCATGGCTGCCGAGATAGGGCGTTCACGATCGTTGCACGCCAGTAACAGCGACTGATCTGCGAGTTGGTCAATGAGTCTCGGAATTCCATCCGACCCACGATAAATTGCGTCGAGGGCGTCGCGGGTTATTACCGTCGATCCCTCCACACCGCTCAACTCGATTTTGTGGATGACATATTGGCCGGTTTCTTGGTTGCTCAGCGGAGTCAAATAGCATCGGGCAGCAAGCCTCTGATTGAGTGAATCCATATTCGGATGCGAAAGGCAGTCCTCCAATCGCATTGTGCCACAGAGCACTAGTCGGACACGGGGAATGCCATTGCGAACCACATTGGTTAGAAGTCGGATCTCATCGAGTAACTTCATCGATAGCGTCTGAGCTTCGTCAATCACCAGGACCAACCCATCGGTGGGATTATCTGTCGAAGGTTGTAGTCGGCTCATGAGCGAGAGCCGAAGTTCCCCTTCGGTCAGGTCTCGATACGGCATGCGAAGTTCAAACAAAAGGCTCTGTAGCAATGCTCGACGCGTAATGAGCTGCGAGCTTGATAGCATCACCACCTCGAAATTGCGGCGAAAACTGTCAGCGATTCGCAAACAACACATCGTCTTGCCCAATCCCGTGCCACCGAAAATCGCAACTGGACCTTCGCCTCGTTGGATTGCACGGGTTGTGGTTTGAAAAGTTTGCTCAATGCACGTCGCAGGGAAATAGCGGTCGAGCGTGGATGCGGCGAGGAATGGTCTTTTGACAAATCCAAAGAATGGTTCGTACATCCGTTCGGTTCCGTTGTTGAATTGGCCTTAATGAGCTTAGTCGGTAGTCCTCAAATCGGTTGTTCCGCAACGGAAACTTTAGGCCTGATCGTTATAATCCTAAAAGATTACCAAATCACTTAAGTCGCTCCACCTTGCCGCCTTTCAGACGAACCAATGCGTCGCACTGCTGAGCGATGTTTTCGTCGTGCGTGACCATTACGATGGTCAATCCAGTATCGCGGTTCAAGTCCCTCATTAACTGTAGGATGGATTGTCCAGATTCTTGATCGAGATTCCCTGTCGGTTCGTCCGCCAATAGCAGCTTGGGGTCCGTAACCAAAGCACGCGCGATTGCGGTTCGTTGCATTTCACCTCCTGAGAGCTCGCAAGGCTTATGATGAAGCCGATGCGACAGTCCCACCATATCGGCAAGCGCTTTGGCCTGTTGAATAATCGCTGAACGATTTCGGAAATAGGAGGCGATGCTATGCCCGATCATAGCTGGCGCGATCACGTTTTCGAGCAATGAGAGCTCTGGCAGCAAATGGTAAAACTGAAAAATCATCCCCAATTTTTTATTGCGAAATGCATCGCGTTTACGAGCTGGCAGATTATCAGTGCGTTCGCCGTCGAAATGGATTTCGCCGGAGTCTGGTTTATCGAGGGTGCCAAGCAGGTGAAGCAAAGTACTTTTTCCCGAGCCGCTTTGGCCAACGATCGCGGTTATCTTGCCTCGTTCTGCACTAAAATCGACCCCCTTGAGCACAGGCACAACCGTTTTGCTGCGTCGGTAGGATTTCGTTATGTCGCGAGCTACCACAATGGAATTGCTGCCAACGCTGTCTGGCAAGTGAGTCTTCGCTAGTTCGCTCTCGATGGCATCGAGTTCGAGCTCAGGCCTGACAACACGATAGGGCGCGGCGGCAGGCAGGGAAGGTTTTGTGAGTGTTTTCGCGGGAGGTGTGCTATTCATAACGCAAGGCCTCGACAGGATGCATGCGAGCAGCACGTAGGGATGGCAAAACGCTTGCCATGATCGCGATCAAGACCGCGCCGATGCTGACCCAGACGATAGTAAATGGATGGATGACGGTTGGAATCGAGTCGAAATAGTAGACGGTCGGATCAAAAACTTCACGTCCCGTGAACCATTCAAGGATTCGGGCAATTTCATTGATCTTCCAAACAAAAAGGAGGCCACAAATAACACCGGCTCCTGAACCAACGGAGCCGAGTAAGACACCATAACCCAAGAAGATAGAAGCGATACCGCTGCCAGGCGCACCCAGCGACTTGAGTACACCGATGTC
>JAYVPE010000463.1:0-4206 GCA_043757575.1 Pirellula sp. | reverse complement strand
CCATGCCACCATTCGTTTTTCGATCAGAATGACGGTCGCATTATTTACTTCGAGGGGACTTATTGCAATACCTTTACCAACTCACCAGCCACGCCGAGGTATAACTACAACCAAATAATGTACAGACTGAATTTAGAAGACCCTCAACTGGCGATATTCTCTGCCCCTCAACTTTAAAACTTCGACGAGTCCGGTAAAACCCAGTTTCGAATCCAAGCCACCATTCGCTTGCGGCATTTCCAAGCTGCTTGCAGATAGAGGACACGAAATGATATGGATCCCCATTCATCTCCTGGGATCGCAGTCGAGTCAGGAATGATATGTGCGACTCACCTCCTTCACGTGAAACTGACCGCCCGTATTGTCGAATTGACATTGTTGCTCAAGAAGTTTATTCTGGACTGCCGCATTACAACCGGCAGACTGCAGAAAAATGACATCGGCGATACTTCATGTTGAACGTTCGAAGCTAAGGACTCCGCGGATGCCCCTGCTATGAACCTCCTTCAACAATTTGCTAGATCAACTGCACTCGCGTCCTTGGTGCTGATGATTTGGCGCGGAGCGACGCTTGCGGATGATTGCTGGAGCCCTGGAAGTGGCGGCCCAGTGTGGGCTCGCATCTCTCGCCTACAAAATGTCGATGTAAAATTCCGGGTTCGCTCCCCGTTCGTCAGTGAATGCTGCGTAAGTGACGACCCTGTAGAACGATTGGCTGCTATCGCATGGATTGGGCGAACAAGAAGTGAAAAGCACGTTCCGGATTTAGAGCTGCGATTGGCTGACCAGATTAGAGAAGTGCGTCAACTGGCTTTTGAAGCGTTGCAAGTTCTAGACGACCCACACGCAAAGAAGCTGGTGTTGCAAACCATGCAAGAAGTTGACGATTTCTCTAATGAAGCGTTGAAGACGCCCAGCTATCGGCGTAGCGATTCTAGTGGGGGGGCCGTTAGTCACGACGAAACCGCGCTAGCTGACCTTCTTCAGGGCCTTTCGCTAAAGAAACGGAAGGAGTGGATTAAAAAGTGCGTTGATCAGCCCCAATGGCTGTTGGAGAAGCCGCGAGAGAGCAACGACGTGAAGTACGATTTCCATGTTGTTTTGAAGCAATCTGTTTTGAATCGCGATGAATCGCTTACGGTTTCCGTTGATTCAGTGCCGCCCGACTCTCGAACTGCTGAAATGTACGAAAGCGTAAAGATCGATCGCGTCCGAGATTTGAAATGCATCAAGCACCGTCTATCGTCATCTTTTTGGGATTCGGGCCAACTACGCCGCACGAAGATGAAAGACGGGCTCTGGAAATATGATGTCGCTTCGAATTACCAATCGGTAGTGCCCGGGGTTTATGCATTTGCGTTTCGCTCACCCCATTCTTCGATGGGATCCTACGGCTTTCCGTTCTACATTCGAATCAATCGTTCTCA
Organism: Pirellula sp.; assembly: GCA_043757575.1. Classification (GTDB taxonomy): domain Bacteria; phylum Planctomycetota; class Planctomycetia; order Pirellulales; family Pirellulaceae; genus JBKCUI01. The sequence continues at coordinate 2,779 of JAYVPE010000463.1, read as the reverse complement.
AGAAGACGAGAAAGCGATTCCCACCTTGATTTCGCAGTTGCCGAATGAAGCAGCAACTCTAAAGCTTGGCGAGTTGCGGTCCAGAGAGGCCGTCCCGAAATTGATCGAGTACTTTCGGAAATCAACGGAGTGTGAACATACTGGAGTTGGTAATTCGCTAGGCATCATAGGCGATGGCAGAGCGGCGGAGGCATTTCTCGACCTACCAACGATTCGTTGTCAGGATTCTGGCGGTGATACCGGCGATTGGATTAATGAACTCGATTCCTCTGCTCAAGTCGCACTTTCGCAGCGATTAAATGCGATATCTGCATTTACCAAATCCTGGGACACCATGAACAATTGGGAGCGCAGCAATGGATTACTATGCTACTCACTCGCGCTTGCATACAGCGATCGGCTTCTTACGGTTAAACAAACGGAAGATACTGAACGATTAATCGACAAAGTTGCTTTGCACTGCAAGACAAGAGGCGACGACGTTGACTTTTCAGGATTCCAAGTAATCTACTTAATGATCGCGTACGCACGTGACGATCAGCTGATCCTTCAACGAATGCTGAGGAAGATTGAAATCGCCCCGAGATTATATTTACACGCAGTGCAGGGCGTTATGTTTCTCCACCGTTTTGAGAATGAGCTTTCCTATGACTGTCGGGTTGCAGTTCGCAATGCGTTTGTCGACTGGGTGAGCAGAGCCAACTTGAATTTCGAATTACAAGACTTCGCAACGCTTTTGCTCAAACAAGCCGAAATCGATATTTGCGTTTTCGTTGAAACCCCGACTTTCCCCTCTATTACGCGATTCGGTCGGCAATATTACATTGATAATCGACGTGGACTCTGGTGCAAAGATCAGGCGTTGTCAAGTCTCTGGTGTACCTTCTGCCGCCCAATCGCATCTTGGTCGGTAGTCGACGCAGAAACAGTATGCGTTGTAACGAGTGATGGATCGATTCAATTCGTTCGGGAAGGTAAATCAATCAAGTCGTGGGACCCAACCGATCTGTGGAAGTCCTTCGACGAACGGTCGCTGAAGGTACTAATGAAAGGTCAACGGATTGCCAAGGCGGATAGCAATCTTGTTGTATCCACATACGGCTCATTGGTCATGATCTTGCCGCTCTCGGAGAATGGTTCACCTTGGTTTGTTGGAGTGCCGGCGATCCGAGAGATATTACCTCCCAATGCCTATGATGAAGAGAATCCGTTTCAACAGCAAGCCGATTACACGCTAACTCTCAATCAACGTGCCGAAGGAGGGTATAGTCATGTTTGGTCCAAGGGCGATACTATCTTGGTTCAAAATGGGGGACGGTATTCGTACGCAATTCAGTGTATCAATCTAACAACTCGCAAGGTTGTCTGGGAAAAACAGCGAACGGATCTAGATCTTCCGAGGCTGATTGAAACGGAGGGCTGGAAAGAACTAACCAAATGATTGCAATTTGCACGCAAACACACTTGTAAGCGACTTGGAAATTGCAAATTAATCAATCCTTCTCAGTGATCACTACCATCAAATGCATTAAAATGCTTGCGCAAAGTTTGATGTAGGCACAGACGCTAATGTTTTCTCGCGCGTGTCAATTCACTCGCCCAGGCTGCGAGTTTGTCATCGAGCTTTGGTCGCGACGGTTGGCTGTAGTCGATCGAAGCGTATCGACCCCGGCGATAGCAATCGTCCAGTAGTGGCTGCAATCGCAGAACAGCATCTGCATCGGTCTGTCGACGCGGAAGCCGAAAGTTAGGTACAGGGTGCTCCAGCGCAACCGAGATGATTTCCGCTTGCTCAGGTCGGTAGGCTCGGCGGATACAAATGATGAAGGGCGTCCGCATGTCCCAAGGTATTCTGCCTTCAGGAGCAGCGACAATAAATGATCCAGTTCGGATGAAGTCGATTTCAACTAGGTTGACGCCGGCTTCGATATACTCGCGTTGCTTGCGTCGATAGGCGCTGCGGCCAGCCTCTTCTTCTTTGTTTGCGGGGCTAAGCAGTTCGATGGCAGTGACCACTCGATTGCCACTGTTCAAATCCACAATTTCGAGATGGCGTTGGGGCGGTTTTTCGTTCGCCAATGGAATAATGGTGGGCTCAGCGATGACCGCATCGGCTAAGGAGACCGTCGCCGACGGCGATGCGTCGGGACGTTCTACGACGGTGATATCGGGATAAATCCACCGTGGTGATTCGTCGAGATCGACAGAAACACTCTCTTCGACACGGGCTTGTAAGTCGCCCGGCAATTGGTCAGTGAGTTGGTCTCGGATGTAAACCATTAGGCTAGTATGAATGTCACCCCAATGTTGCTCGAGGTAAGGGTCAACGCCTGGAAAAGGGCTCTTCATCGTTTGTTGCTCGTTTTGTCGTATGTTTAACCCGCGCAGCAGTGAGCCCGGAAAGTCCGAATTCTATACCGCTTACTCGGCTGATTCTATTGTAGTGGTGGGTGTGTCCCTTTTGGTCCTCGTCTTCTTTCCAAGTAGTTTTGAGCACTTTGGAGCTGCGAATTTCCGGTCGATCATGCAATCAAAGCTGTCTCGCAACATCGCGTCCAAAACGCTTTCATGCAGCGATTTGGTCTCGTATTCTGTTAAAATCAGGATGAATTGTCGCAGCCAAGGTTGATCATCCAAGCGAATGGATCTGATGGCGTTTCTGACCTAGCGATCGTATCTAGGCTGGCTTTTGAAATTTTCTGAATTGCTTTTTTCTCTACCATTTCGGAAGTCCTTTTCGCATGCGTTTGGTCGCGGCTATGGTATTAAATTTATCGGG
>JAYVPE010000462.1:0-4211 GCA_043757575.1 Pirellula sp. | reverse complement strand
ATTGAAGTGGGTGACCGCCATTGCGTTGCAGCTAAAGGTCTGGCAATAGAAAACTCTCAACTAGGGTGTCAGTCAAGAACGATTGCTGCCGTGTCGGTCACATAGAACTTCTTTAACAAGTCGTAAACGTTGGGATGATACTCGAGCAGTTCGCGGGGTCGCTGAAAGTAAAGTTCACTCGCGACGGCAAAGAATTCACTCTCCTGTGTTAATCCATAATCGTCCATTAGTATACGGTAACCTTGGCAGACCATATCTTGCGCTGCTTTGTATTCCGCTTTCAACGCCTTGATCCATTCCGCTTCGACTACGTCGCCTGGCAGTGGTGGCAGTCCATCTGCCGATGGGCCATTAATCATGTCGAGCTGATGGGCGAACTCGTGGATCACGAGATGGTGGCCTTCGTTCGCGTCCAAGGCCGCCGATTGAATATCGCGCCAATTTAATACGACTGGGCCACGGTAAATGGTCTCACCGGAGCGATAAAATTCGCCTGCTAACTCAGCCCCAATGGTTAAATTGGAAAATCGAGGCTCAACGCGAGCTTTGTAGGCCTTCGGATGGATAAGAATCGTGGCCGTTTTGTCGAAGTACCAATCGGGGTAGGCAAGTACCATCATCCCAGCCGCTGTTGCAACATGCCATTGCATCTCCTGGGTGATCTTCAGGCCGTTGCATCCCTCCCAATTCTTCTCGGCGATAAAGACTCGCGACCATCGGATGAGTTGATCACGTTGGTCTCGGCTTAGAAAAGCTCCTTGCCAAAGTGAATCATCGAGTCTTTGGTATTCGTCCGCATGAATTTCTCCTTTTAGCAACTGTTTTCGTTGACCGAAAAGCCATTCGAGCATTTTATAATTCCGTCGAGTTAACCAGCTATGACGCAAGAACGACCTGGGTTTTGTCATACCTTGCTTCCGGCGTTGAAACGTTCCAAGGCGATCTTAACTGCAGATTGGAAAACGGGCTATTACCAAGGTTGTTCCAAACACTAGTTTGTTCGAGAACCAAGGAACATCGATAGACAGGATACACAGGATAAAATTCCCTATCCTCTCTATCCTGTCGATCCAAGTGAATTAAACTAGCCCCTTCGCGCCCGCGTCTGGGAGGAAACCCACCCCGTGAACGATTGCGTTTTTTGGTTCATCCGTCGTCCCTTATTTTGGATTTCAATATGAAGTACCCGCTCGACCTGAGGTTCAAACTCTTTTCATTGTCCCAGCAAATCACCGTCTGCGATGCCAGCGGCAACTCCATCCTTTACGTAAAACAAAAAATGTTTCGGCTAAAGGAAAAAGTAGAAGTGTTTTCGGATTCTAGCCTCAAAAACAAGTTGTTTGAGATCAATGCGAACCGAATCATCGACTTTTCTGCCAATTACAAATTCACTGCAGCTGACGGGAGCGATTGGGGAGCCGTTAGGCGACATGGAATGCGGTCGTTATGGGCCGCACACTATGAGGTGATCGAAGGTAACTCAGTCGACATGCATATCCGTGAAGAGAATCCTTGGAAGAGACTTCTCGAATCGCTACTAGGAGAGATCCCAATTGTCGGCTTTATCGCTCTGTATTTGCTCAATCCAAGCTACTTGATAACGATGGCAGATGGCACCACCGCGATGCGTGTTACCAAGAAACCGTCCATCTTTGAACGCTACTTCGTCATCGAAAAAATAAGCGAAGTCGATCAAGATGATGAACTGCGAGCAATGCTGTCGTTGATCATGATGGTACTGCTCGAGAAATCTCGCGGATAGGCACCAGAATGAAAGCGGGGGAAATGAAGTAACCGAACGCATTACGAAGAATGTGATCGAAAAACTTTCGCAGTAAGTTCCGTTAGGCAATGATCTTATCGAGGACGTTGCCAGCAACATCTGTCAGACGGAAGTTTCTGCCTGCGTAGCGATAGGTTAACTGTTCGTGGTCCAAACCGAGCAAATGCAAGATTGTTGCATGCCAATCATGGACATGACACTTGTCCTCGACCGCTTGGTAGCCGTGATCGTCCGTGGAGCCGTAGCTAAAACCGCCTTTGACCCCTCCGCCTGCCATCCAGGTAGTGTAACCCTTGTGATTGTGGTCGCGCCCATCTCCGTTGGGCGCGTCAGGTGACCGGCCGAATTCGCCTCCCCAAATCACTAGCGTATCCTTTAGCAACCCGCGTTGCTTTAGGTCAGTCAACAGGCCAGCGATCGGTTTGTCGATCTCTCGGCAGTTTTTTGGAAGCTCGGTCTTGAGACGTTGGTGATGATCCCAATTGCCATGCGTGACCTCGACAAAGCGAACGCCAGATTCGACAAAGCGACGAGCCATTAAGCATTGCCTGCCGAAATCGTTCGTGTCCTCTTCGTTGATGCCGTACATGGCCATTGTCTTTTCCGATTCCTTGGAAATGTCCATCAGATCCGGCAAAACATCTTGCATACGGAAAGCCAACTCATACGATTCGATCACTCCCTCAACGTCTGGCTGCTGGACATCGCGTTCGAGTTTCTGTCGATTGAGGCTTTGAATGAAGTTGATTTGATTGCGCTGCGATTGCTTGGACTGTCGAGGATTCGCGATATCGGGAATCTGCGGTCCACTGGTCGAAGCACTGCGCATTGCTTGTCCTGGGCCACGGCCTTGTGGTCGCCCCACCTTCGTCCCTTGATAAATCGCGGGCAGGAACGCGCTACCGAAACTCTGGGCCGAAGCGGCGGGTGGATTGAGTGCAATAAATCCTGGCATACTGTCATTTTCAGTTCCAAGTCCATAGAGGGTCCAAGCGCCCAAAGAGGGTCGTATGAATTGAGCATTGCCTGTGTGCATTTGAGTCATGGCTCTTGGGTGCGTTGGCTGGTCGCAATGCATGGATCGGATCAACGACAGCTCATCGGCATGTTTGCCTAATTCTGGAAAAAGTTCAGAGATCCACAAGCCGCTTTTGCCTTGCTGTTTGAATTCCCATGGCGAAGGCATCAATTTGCTGCCACCAAACTTTCCGCTTTTGCCAGCGTCTGCTGCAAGTTGCGGCTTATAGTCAAACGTATCGACATGCGACGGCCCCCCCTGCATGCACAGAAAGATCACGCGTTTGGCAGAGGCTTTAAAATGAGGTGGCTTAGGAGAAAGCGGATTCAATCCTGTCATTTGATCGGAGGCAGTGGTGCTTAGCCCTGCAAAAGCCAAATAGCCAAAGCCAGCAGAAGCAGTTTGTAAAAGCTCGCGTCGAGAAACAATTGGGTAATCGAAATTCATGATTGGTCCTTAGTTGATCAAACGGAATTCAGCCGAGCACACGAGAGCTTGGCAAAATTGACTCAATGCTTGGAAAACTCGTTGTTCAGCAGCAACGGTCTTTTTGCCGTCATCGGCCTTGCGAAAAAAATCGGCGGCAGCGCGAAGCTCGTTCTGAGTTGCGGGTCGTCCATAAACCAACGTAAACGCTTGGGAAATGCGTTCGCTCTGGTTGCTCGACATGCGCACCAACTGCCGAGCGAGTGCATCGCATTGTTCAAGTACGAAAGGGTTATTGAGCAAGAACAGTGCTTGGTCAGCCGTGCTGGAGGTTTCGCGACTACCAACGACTAAGCTAGGCTCAGCAAAATCAAATACGTCTAAAGCTCGAGGCAACGAATTGCGGGCAATGGGTAGATAGACCGATCGAAAGTAATTGGGGGCTTCGAATGGATTGGCATTCGGATTGCGTCCGCCAGCGCGGATCGCGTTCATCCTATTCGGAAGGCCAGGATTTTTTTCCGAGTCGCTGCCTGTGGCCGTTGCTAGAACAGCCGGTGGAATCATGGCTGGGCCATTCGGGCCGATAAGGGTTGTTCCAAAAGAAGCGATGAGCGAAGCTTTGGGGCGATTCAATTCGATTTGTCCGCTGATGGCCAAGATTGCGTCGCGGATCGCTTCGGCATCCAGTCGCCGAACGTTGGCTCTTGCAACATACCTATTCTCTGGATCTGCCTCAAAACGAGTTCCATCGAACGCGGACGACAACCGATAGACTCGCGATGTAACAATCGATCGAATCGTGTGCTTCACCGACCATTGGTTGTCCATAAAATTGACAGCCAGGTGATCGAGCAAGGCGGGATGCGACGGTGCTGGTCCAGACGCACCAAAATTCTCAGGCTCACGGACAATTGCATTTCCAATGAGATGTTGCCATACACGATTGACCATCACGCGAGCGGTAAGCGGATTCTCTCGCGA
>JAYVPE010000461.1:0-4211 GCA_043757575.1 Pirellula sp. | reverse complement strand
TTTCTCGTTATCGACAATCGAGGATCGCATCCTATCACTGGAATCTTCAATGGACTTGCTCAAGGAGCCATCGTTTGGTCAGGAAACTATGGATTTAGCGCAACCTACTTAGGTGGCGATGGAAACGACTTCGTACTTGCGATGGCTCAGATTGCGAACACTCCGCCTGTTGCCAACGCAGGAGGCCCTTACAGTGTTCTTGAAGGCGGAAGCGTTGTGTTGAGTGGGCTTGCAAGTTTCGACGCAGACCAGACGACAGCTAGCCTGAGCTTCGCGTGGGACCTGGACGGTGACGGAGTTTATGGCGAGACAGGATCGGCGGCCGGACGAGGCAATGAGACCGGAATTAATCCCACTTTTTCTGCTGCCGGTCTCAATGGACCAAGTACTTACAACGTATCTCTCAAAGTCACTGATGACTTCGGAGAGCAACGTACTGCTTCGGCGCTGATCAATATTCTGAACGTCGCGCCAAATGTTGTTCTATCTGGCCCAACGACCGCAGACGAGGGGCAAACAAAACGTTATTCGTTTACCACCACGGATCCCGGTCCAGACACTTTTCAAATCGTGGCCACCAGCGGCGGAACGTTCGGTATCGTTTCGAACGTCGTATTCAACTCCGCGACTGGGGCCGGCAGCTTTGACGTTTTGTTTACCGACGGGCCTTCGAATTCGGCTGTATCCGTTCAGGTAAAAGATTCCGATGGAGCGCTGAGCAATGTGAGTACGGTCAGCGTAGCCATTGCGAACGTTGCCCCAGCGATTGTGGCCATCGCCTCGAGCAATCCCGATGTAGTCCAGCGGTCCAACAACGGAATTGTAACACTCACTGGCTCGTTCTTCGATCCAGCATTGTTGCGAGACACCTATACCGTCATCGTCAATTGGGGCGATGGCTCACCTTCGGAGACCTTGCCGGCCAACGCGGTATTGCAATCCGCGCGTACGTTTTTATGGTCCCACCGCTATTTGAGCGGCGGAATCTTTACAATCTCTGTTACGGTGCGAGACGAAGATGGCGGAGTGTCTAATCAAGCGACAGCTACGGCAGTCGTGACCGGAATTGGAGTTGTCAATGGCACTCTCTACATACTGGGAACGGAAGCCAAAGATCAGATCAGGCTGATTTACAAGCCAAATTTGAACCAATTGAAAGTCAACGCCGACTTTGGGCACACCATCGGCGGCACTGACAGCGGCTCTGACAGCGGCTCTGACAGCGGCTCTGACGGAGGATCTGACGGAGGATCTGACGGAGGTTCTGACAATATTCAACGCACCTATCAGGCATCGTCGATTTCTAAAATCGTTGCGTATCTGTTCGGAGGAAATGATCAGTACAACGGCAGCGGAACCAATGATGGAGGAAGCGAATTCGCTATACCTCAGATCGTGTTCGGTGGATCGGGCAATGATTCCATCACCGGAGGAAGCGGAAATGATGCATTGATCGGGGGTAGCGGGGACGATAATCTGAGCGGAGGGAGTGGTCGCGACATCCTAGTTGGCGGTTCTGGCAAGGATACATTGCGTGGCAATGCTGGTGACGATTTGCTGATCGGTGGATTGGTTGCTAACGAAAGTTCGTTGAGTGCAATCGATCAAGCCTTGACAGACTGGGGTACGAGCAGCCTCGCCGCAGCATTGCTCGATTTAGGCGCGATCATCGACGACAATGAAAAGGATGATTTGAGTGGGGATGCAGGCAATGATACCTTGTTCGGCGGCGTCGGCGACAAGTTAAAGCAATAGGAGCGGATTGAGAGAAGTGGCGGCATGATCTAACAGTAGCCGACATACTGGCTAAAGGAAAATGCCGCCGCCCGTCAGGCGCAGAAAGCTGAGGGCTGGAACCGCATGACCATCGAAGCGCGCGGCACCGAGGCTCGTACCTGGCTTAACGGTGTGCCCGTCGCTTGTTGGAAGCCGCCGTGGATATTAGACCGACGCAGAGGATTCGCTGAACCAATCGGCAAGACTCTTTTCCGGCACTTGAATCTTGAGAACCGGTGCAAATTCCTCGAAGGATTGATCTACCTCGGTCATTAATTGATGCAAGTCAAAAGTGCGATCCTGAGTAATTCTCTCGATTCCATCGAAGAATTCTTCTGCGTCATCCCATTGCTCATCACGGCACGACGGCAGCAAGGAGGCCAAGGCTACGCACACTGCGTCAATTCGAGGCGTCGGACCGTCAAGCAATTCATCCAATGCCGGATGGCGTTCGATCAGAACTGCAAATTCCTCTGGCAATCGCCAGTTGCGGCACAAAGCTGCAGCGGCTTGAGCGTGATCCCAACCGAACAAGTCCTTCTCGAGAGAGGATAACCTAACGCGCTCTTTACTGCGTCGTTCAACGAGCCCTTCATATTGTTCAGGCAGCGCTTTGAGCAAAAGCGGAATGGCCATATCTTGGAGAAGTGCAGCAGCGAATAGGTCCTCTGCATTTGGCAGTCGAATCTCGCGTCCTAGACTTCGCGCAAACACAGCCCGGCGCAAGGAATCTTGCCACAAATTCTTTAGATCGAATGGACCAAACTTGGGGTTTGGAATCAATGAAAAGACTGCACTCCACAGGGCAAAATTCTTAATCGTTCGAACTCCAACGAGCGTTAAGGCCTGCTGGACCGAAGCGATCTCCCTGGAAAAGCCGAAGTAGGAAGAGTTGACAAAACGCAATACCTGGCCCATCAACCCCGCGTCTGCCTCAATCGGTTTGGCATATTCAGCAGGCCCATTATTTGGATCTTGAGACAACTCAAGCAGTCGCATGGCGCTGACGGGAAGCGCTGGCAACTGAGTATTTGCTAACACTTCATTTAAATTGCGAACATCGATGGCTGCAGGCATAATAGGGATCTCGTAAACTGACGCGGCCATTCTGCAATTCAATGCGATCAAGCCTGATGGATGGATTCTTTAGTGAACTTAGGTTTGGGATCTTCAGATGCAAATGATCTAAAACGCTTTTGGTTGGATTCAGTACCAATACGGAAATAAATCTACTTGCTTTATCGATAATAGCGATTGCCGCGTTTAAGCAGACTCTTCGCACAATTATTTAGAATTTCTGAACATCGAATCTCTCGAAGTCGTTCCGATCGAGGTAAATGAAAGTGTGGCATGTTCGCGATATGTCTTCAGTTCTACCGAGATTCTACCGAGTATTCCATGGATTTAGTCCAAGTACGCAACCTCAGCAAGAGTTATCCGGATTCGGTTCAGGGAGAGATTGTTGCGTTAGAAAACGTGAGCTTTGTTGCAAAAGCAGGCGAAGTATTTGGTTTATTGGGTCCCAACGGAGCTGGCAAAACAACGGCGCTCCGCATTCTGGCCACGATTCTTCAGCCAACATCGGGTTCTGTACGCGTTTTCAACTTTGATGTAGTCAAACAAGCGGACTACGTTCGCCATTCAATTGGCTTCGTTTCTAATAATACTGCGATTTATGATCGCATGAGTGCATGGGAACTGGTTGAATATTTCGGAAGATTGTATGCGTTGCCTGACGACCACTTGTACCCGCGCATGGAAAAAATCTTTCGCTCGCTCCAAATGGAAGACTTCAAAGAATGCCCCGGCGCCAAAATGTCAACCGGAATGAAACAGAAGACCTCGATCGCACGAGCTCTGATTCATGATCCACCCGTATTGATCTTCGACGAAGCGTCGCTTGGTCTCGACGTCATGGTCGCCAGAGCACTCCAATCTATTGTTATGGAACTGCGAGATCAAGGAAAATGCATCATCTACTCCACGCATATCATGCGCGAAGTCGAACGACTATGCGATCGCGTCGCAATCATTTACAAAGGCAGAGTGATCGATTCAGGAACACTCGATGACTTAGCAGAACGTCATCAACAGAACGATTTTGAGGAGCTATTCTATCAACTGCTGATGCTTGACGACAAAGTGGGTGCAGTATGAATTGGTCACACGTAAAGCTCATTTTTCATCGCGAGGTTCGAGACCAATTGCGCGATCGAAGGACCATGTTCACCATCTGCATTCTACCGCTTCTGCTATATCCATTGATGGGGATGGTGATGATGCAGGTTGCGCAGTTCCATCGCGAACAGCATGTTACTATCGGCGTGGTTGGTTACGAAAATTGGCCAGAAAACTTCCCACTGATCACGAATGTCGAAAACGACAAAATCCGCTGGAAAAAGCACTCCTCAGAAGATGCGCTGGTAAGAGACTTC
>JAYVPE010000460.1:0-4216 GCA_043757575.1 Pirellula sp. | reverse complement strand
TCCATGACAAACGAGCAGTTCGTCGAATCGCTTCGTCAAGCTGTGCCAGCAAGCATTCAAATTGGTTTTGATGGAAATCGAGTCAACTTTGGCAAGGCGACCACGGGTTCATTTGGAACGCTTGTCGCACGAGGTGTTGCCATCGACGTTGGTTCTACCGGAAACGTGGGAAGCGGTCGTATCCCTGTCGATTTCTTGGCAGAAGATACTGCGGAGACGATAGCTGTTCGACTGGCTCAAACGATAACCAATGCAGGCTTTGCAGGACTATCTGCCTCCCCGAATGGTAACTTGATTCAGCTTGTTAATGCTGAAGTGACAGGAACCACCGGCAGTTCCGTAGCAGTTGGAGTAGCCCCAGGTGGTTTCATACGTGGGATCGCTGGAGCTACTGCTGGAGGTGGCGGCGGATTCGGATTTGGTGGAGAGCTATACGCAGTAAGTGACCGAGGTGGCTTGTATCGTGTTTCTGCTGGCGAACTAGCAGGCAACCGGGCTGGTGCAATTGGAACTTATGTCGCTAGTTCATACCAGTTGCTTGGAATTCAATTCAATGCGTTAACATCCGGTCCAAAGAACGTCGAAGGTGGACGTTATGCGAACTTGCTTTTCGGAACCGACACCAATGGGACCCTATACGCATTTAATACCAGTGGTGAATTGCAGAATGTTTTCGCTAACGGCCAGTCGTCTGTATCCACAGGTGTGTCTGGTTTGAACGGACTTGCTTTTTCAAACCTTGACTACAATCTCTGGCATCAGACAGGCCAACGCGGCAATGATGCAGGTCACGGAATCAATACTCCGAATGATAAAAGCGATGTCGCGAATGCTGGCAATACCAGTTGGTACTTTGGATTCGAGGATCCCCTTAACCGTATCACTGGAAATCTCCACACCAATGCATCGTTCAATACGTTTAGCGATCCGCTTACGTTTCCAAGATTTGCGAATCAGCCGCTCCAAAACACTTATAATTTCCCTGGAGGAGCGCTGGGGGTGCTCGAAAGTCAATCGTTCTCACTAGCCGGAATGACTGTTCAAGACGTACCGACCTTATACTTCAATTATTTCATGGATAACGATAATGGGGCATCATCGATCAATACGTTGATGACTGACTCGTTCCGCGTTTATGGGTCAGACGATGCGGGTGTTTGGCATTTGCTAACTACCAACAACAGCGACCCAAGAGAGCTTGCCGTCGAAAAAACGACCAACAATGCACCTGGTGCGACGAATGCACCAGGCAGCGCTTGGCGACAAGGCAGAGTCGACCTAGCCATCTTGGCCGGTAGCAAGGATGCAAGATTGCGGTTCGAGTTTAACACCGCTGGCAGTATGGGGTTCGGAACCCAACGCGGTGGTGGATTGGAGATGCGTGTCGTTGCTGGCAGTCAATTGAGTGATGGTCAGACCTTTACGATTGGTGGAAGGCAATTCGAAATTGAGATGGGTTACACGTTGGTAGTTCCATCCGGTGCGAATGTGACCAACGGTGACACGTTCAACGTGCTTGGACTTGACTTCGTATTCTGGAACGGTGTTGGCGTAGCGCCAGCAGGGAATGTCATTCCGTTCAATTCCACAGATTCACCCGGAGTTTTAGCCCAATCGATATTCACGGTGATCAGCACTGCGGCTTATCCAAAACCAAACCAGACCGCAAATCTAGCGGATCCCGCTGGTGGATCGGATGTTCTGAATCGAGCCCTATCCATCGGAGTAACGGGTGGAGCGGTTCGGGTTACAGGATTAGGTGCGATTGGGGACAATCCAAACTTAATTAGTGCGCCAGATCGCGATATCGATTTAGTTCGACTGAATTTGGAAGCGGGTTCGAATGTTGTTCTGATAGCTTCCTCAACTACGATACCTGGATCCTTGCTCGATCCCTATTTAAGGTTGTTCGATGAAAGCGGTAGCGAAATCGCGTCCAACAATGATTTTGGTGGAACCCGCGATTCTAAAATCACGTTTACTGTTCCAAAGACGGGACGATACTTTTTAGGAGTTTCTGGGTCTGCCAACACTCGCTACAACCCCAACGTCGCCAACAGTGGTGCTAATGGCGGTTCCCAAGGACAGTATGAACTAACTGTCGACGTGTCTCCTCGTCTCAACTTTTCAGTTGTAGGTAATCGTATTCAAGCGGATGGAGCGACTTCGGTGACGTTGCCTGCCAATTCGCCTTTGGGCTTGATTGGAAAATCAGGGCTCAACGACGGCACAAACGTACCGGTGTATATTCTTCAAACCATGTCTGAGGCACAGGTTGCCAAGCAGGTATCGCAAACGATGGAAAGCGTCTTGGCCGGTGGTGTGGATGCCTTTGCTACGTACAAGCAGCGGGGTAGCTTTATTGACATTACCGGTTTGACAGTCGGCTCGCCTGGACCGTTTACAATATCGACACCAAGGGTGGAAGATAATTTTTCGGAATACGGTGTCGGGTTCTTGCCGTCGGCCACCCGAGCTCAGAACAATGCATTCGAAGGGCTCTATTTGGATGACTTCATCATTGGGCTTGCAGAACGTGGTGAAACAGTAACAGGCGCTCGAGTAGATACGACTTTTGTCACGATTCCGTCGGTTGGAAGCGGTATCTTAGTCGGCCCTTACCAACTCGAAATCCGCGGTGGCCAGGAATACGGACAACCGCTATTGCCAAACCTAAACCCAGCCATTCCGCAGGCCGAGATTCAGCTCACTCAAAGTTTTGAGCCAAACCAACAACAGTCGCGTTCCCAGACAATCAAGTTCAACGGTTCGTCCCAGATTGCGGACGGTCAAACCATTGTGTTGAATGATGGGATCAATTCGGTAACATTGGAATTCGATGACCGTTCGTTGCTACCAAATTCTCCTTCGAGGGGCGTACGGCCAGGCAATTTGCCGGTGCCGTTCAACAGCGCGTTAAACGAATCCGCAAACGTTATCGCATCACGAGTTCGAGACATCATCAACTCTTCAACAGTGCAAAGTCTTCTCAGCATTGCCGCGATTTCGGTCGATGGAAGCTTGACTGGACAAAACACGAACGAGATCTCGCTCGTTGGGACGATAACCGTAACGCTGCCAAGCTCAATCGGCAGTGCAAAGTCATTGTTGCTCGACGGTGATCGGAACACGCAACGAGAGCAAGGGCAAATCGTAATCGAAAATTCGCGTATTTCGAATTCGTCTGGATTTGGAATCACATTGCAGGCCGATGTTCGGGATGCTGTATCCAACGCTCCGAATCCAGGCTCTGTTCGCAACACGATAACGCTGAATAACCAACGCCTGGTACCAGGCGCGGTCGTTGTTAACAATGAGTTGGTAGGGAATCTCGGAGGCGGAATCAATATTGTCGGCGATACGGCTCTTGGAAATGTTCCTGCTGCCCCCGTTCCGTTCGCTCGAATAGTCAATAACACAATCCTTGGTGGAACTGTCACTACTGTACCGTCGCCACCAGCGGCGACGTTCGGTGATGATTTTTATGGTTTGGGACTGATTTCGTTTGCTGATTTCGTCAAGAGCGGAGACTACAATCCTCGTGCTGGTGGTGGGCCTGTCCCAATTGCGGGCTTGCAAGATCCAACCAATGCACTTGGCGCACCGAACTACACGGGTATCGGCGAACCGATCGCTGGCCAAGGTGCAGTCTCGCTTGGTCGAGGTGGAAGCTTAGTTGTTCAATTCACGAACAACATTCTCACCGGATCGGACGACGCTCGCTCTGATCTTGCGGTATACGAAGTTGGATCACCCGAGCAAGTACGGGTGGAGGTGAGTGCCGATGGAGTGAAATACACCCCGGTAGGTGTCGCCTCGTTTAACAATCGGTACATCGACTTGGATGCGTACGGTTTCAACTCGTTGAGTCAGCTTTACTTTGTGCGTTTGACTGACGTTGCGAACGAAGGAGCACAGAGTGGTGATTCAGTGGGAGCTGACATCGACGCTGTGGGAGCGATTTCGAGTCGACCTGGGCAAATTTTTACGCCGAGTGGGACTGGTATTCGCGTCGGTGAAAATGCAAGTCCGACGTTGATTAACAACATCATCGCTAATCACTCAACTGGAATTTTCGTCGATCCGACTAGCACATCGACGGTCCTAGGTGCGACGCTCTACCAAGGCAATACGGCCAACTCGGGTGGTTCTGCCTCTTTAGGTCAATACCCTATATTGGTTGCCAATGGAACTCCGTTGTTTACCGATCCATCCA
>JAYVPE010000459.1:0-4224 GCA_043757575.1 Pirellula sp. | reverse complement strand
TCGTTAGCGTCTCCCGCGTAAGAACCTTGATTTACCCAGACTTGAATTCCGATATTCCCCTGTGGAGTAGCGGCTTCAGCAAGTCCATAGCTAATTTTCGCTTGGATCGTGCTAAGCGGTAACGAACCGGCGTTGCCCTTTTCGCAACGTGCCATTTCAGCACCACCTAAACGACCCGACATTTGAATCTTAATACCTTTGGCACCCGCATCCATCGCTGTTTCGATGGACCGCTTCATCGTTCGACGGAAACTGGATCGCTTAGCAAGCTGCTTAGCGATGTCTTCCGCAATCAACTGTGCCTGAATCTCAGGACGATAAACTTCTTCGACTTTGAGATTCACACGACGTCCGATCAAGTTCTGCAGTTCTTCCTGCAGAATTTCGATTTCCGTCCCCTTCTTCCCAATCATCAAACCAGGCTTCGCAACAAAAACCATCAGCCGTACTTCGTCGCGAGTTCGCTCGATTTCAATTCGATCGATACCCGCTTCGCGGTATGCAGGTTTCGTTGGGTGAAACTTGATAAACTTTCGAATTTTTTGATCTTCGACGAGCAGCTCAGCGAACTCTTTCTTGCTGGCATACCATCGGCTCTTCCAGCCCATGACGATGCCGGTACGGAAACCTATTGGATTGACCTTTTGTCCCATAATGCAAGTTTCCTACAGCTCTTCGATTCTCTTGAGTTCTACCGAAATGTGACTCGATCGCTTCAGGATCGTAAACGCCTGGCCACGCGACATTGGCCTGAATCGCTTCATGATCGGACCACCATCAATACGTGCGTCGACAACAACCAATTCCTCAGCGCTGTACGAACGTCCACCATTTTGGTCTGTATCTCCAGCGCTACCAACAGCACTCTTGATCACCTTTTCCAACATCCGTGCTCCACGGTTAGGTTGATATCGGAGCATCTCTAGTGCTTCGTCCGCAAATTTTCCCCGCACTAAATCGGCCAGTGGTCTGACCTTTCTAGCACTAATGCGTGCGTATCGATGTACGGCTCGGTAAGCCATGATTATTTCCTGTTTCCTAAAAAATTACTTCTTACCACCCTTGCCGCCGTGGCCGCGGAAGGTTCGCGTCGGCGAAAACTCGCCGAGCTTGTGCCCGACCATGTCTTCCGTCACGAATACCTTAATGTGTGCTTTCCCGTTATGAACCATGAAAGTCGCTCCGACAAACTCAGGAACGATTGTGCATCGTCTAGCCCAAGTTGTAATCGGCATGTTGTCGTTTTTCTCGCGGGCCTTTACAAGCTTCGCATACAATTTTGGGTCTACAAACGGACCCTTTTTTGTCGAACGTCCCATACGTCAGAACTCTTCCCTTGCAGACTATCTCAGTTTCAGTTGACCGTAACGAACCGACTTGCGCCGGCGAATAATAGCGGAGTTGCTTGGTTTGCGGGGTCGACGAGTGTAACCGCCCTTTGCCAGTTTGCCCGTCGGGCTCACTGGATGGCGTCCACCCTTAGTACGTCCTTCACCACCACCGTGCGGGTGATCCACAGGATTCATTGCCGTACCGCGAACGTGAGGTCTCCAACCCTTCCAACGATTTCGACCGGCCTTGCCGATTCGGATCGCTCCATGGTCTGGATTGCTTACCTTCCCAATAGTTGCTCGGCATTGACTTGGCACTCGTCGGATTTCGCCACTCGGCAGTTGCAGTTGCGCCCATCCGGACTCGCGAGCCATTAAAACGGCCGACGAACCAGCAGAACGACAAAGTGCAGCACCGCGTCCAAGCGTCATTTCCACACAGCAAACTTCCGTCCCAGGTGGAATGTTCTTCATTGGCAAACAGTTACCCAAAGTCGGCGGCGCATCTGCTCCATTGAGCAATGTCGTACCAGCCTTGAGTCCATCTGGAGCCACGATGTAGGACTTTTCGCCATCTGCATAATGCAACAAGGCTATTCGTCCCGATCGGTTTGGATCGTATTGAATCGAATCTACCTTTGCAGGTACACCATCTTTCTTCCGTTTGAAGTCGATGATTCGATACATTTGTTTGTGTCCGCCACCACGATGTCTCGAAGTGATGAAGCCTTGATTATTTCGTCCACCATGTCGCTTCAACCGTACGAGCAGCGCCTTTTCAGGCACCGCACCCGGTGTCAGCTCAGCGAAGTCACTAACCGACGAATTCCGTCGACCTGCTGAAGTTGGTTTGTATACTCGTATGCCCATAAACTTTTTCCTTCTGTTTCCCTTAGCCGTAGGGCGCTAGCCCACGGTTCTACACCATCACCAACCGGAGGCTAGCGCCATCCGGCTAATTGAGCTAAAAGAAGTCGATCTTGTGTTCGCTACTAAGTTTGACGATCGCTTTTTTCCAAGCCTTCGTCACACCGAGACGAGCGCGATAACGTCGCGACTTGCCTTGGCGGTTTTGCGTTGCTACAGCCACAACCTTAACATTAAACAGTTCTTCGATCGCCGCCTTGATGACGGTTTTATCCGCCAATGGATTGACCTCGAACGCGTAACGGTTTTGTCGAGTTGCCTTGTGAACACCCTTTTCCGTAACGAGCGTACGCAAAACCACTTGATGTGGAGTCAGTACGAGTTTGCTTTTCGGTTGTTGCTTTGCCATGATTTATTTCTGAGTTGTTTTACGATTGAAATCGTCTTAAGTGCTCGTTTGATTTTAGACTACGCACTCGCTCTTGCTTTGATCCAGTCCAGAGCTTCCCTCGTCATAACCAGCTTGCGAGGTCGCAGCACGATCAGAGCATTGAGGTCCGCTACCGGGCTAATTGTCAGCCCCTCAATGTTTCTACCACTAAGATAGACGTTTCGGTCCAAACCACTAATCGCTAAAGTCTTAGTTTGACCTTCTAGTCCCATCGCCTTCAAAGCAGATGCTAACAACTTTGTCTTAGGGGAATCCATTTTGATTTGGTCAACGACAACCACCGAGCCGGATGCAATTTTTGAAGCAATAGCCATTCTGGTAGCTGCCTGAATTGCCTTGCGAGGCAATCGATAATAATAGGAACGCGGCTGACGAGCGTGGGCATGTCCACCGCCACGGCGAATTGGACTTCGCTTGGAACCCATACGAGCGTTGCCAGTCCCCTTTTGCTTATACATTTTCTTTGTTGAACCCGAGACTTCACCGCGGGCCTTCGTCTTATTACTTCCTTGGCGTTGATTTGCCAAGTACATAACAACAACGTCGTGAAGCAATTGCTTGCTGATCTTCGGAGCAAGCATCTGCGGGTCGATTTCGTAATCGCCCACTTTCGCGCCCGACATGTCATAAACTGGAAGTGTTGTCATCTCATTACGCCTAATATTCTCTAGCCGACTTTGTTTGTTTCGCGAATGATCACGTAGCCGCCATTTGGACCAGGAACCGCTCCCCGAACCAGCAGGAGATTGTTCTCGCCATCAATACGAACAACCAAAAGATTCCGCATCGTGATTTGATCGTTACCATACTGCCCAGCGCCTTTTTTCCCTTTACGCACTCGACCTGGATACGTACCAGCACCAGTACCACCAGGATGACGGTGAGCCTTTTTCACGCCGTGCGTTGCTCGCTGACCAGCATAGTTGTGCCTTTTCATCCAACCCGAAAAACCGCATCCCTTACTGATCCCCGTTACGTCAACCGACTTGATTCCCTCAAGAACAGTTACTTTGACCTCAGCACCCACATCCGCAGATGCTGGGCCGCGGAACTCACGTATAAATCGCTTTGGCTCACAATCGGCTTTAACTGCGACCGCCCCACCAGCAGCTTTGATTTTTTCGGAACGCTTACTGGAGATGCCAGCCACCTGACCTCTGGCAGCACGACTAGCAAGACGACGCGGCTTGTCCAAAAAACCCATTTGGACTGCTTCGTAACCATCTCGATCTACGGTTCTGACTTGAAGAACATGGCAAGGCCCAGCTTCGATGACCGTGACGGGCACAGCGCGACCGTCTTTCTCAAATATCTGCGTCATTCCGACCTTGCGGCCGAGGATTCCTTTGCTCATTCGTCTTATTCCGTAAATCGTTTGCTTCGAAGGACACACCGACGAGCCTACTCGTTTAAAAGAGCAGACTTTGCGAAAGAGGCGGTGAACCGCAACTCCAGTCGCTAAATCGATGGTTACCCTCAGAGCTTCCGTTTCATATTGGGAAAACCTGATGGATGCCGTTTAAGCGTAAATTTCCTACCGAGTCGTTGCTTTGATTTTGATGTCAACGCCAGCGG
>JAYVPE010000458.1:0-4231 GCA_043757575.1 Pirellula sp. | reverse complement strand
GCTAGACAACGTGCGGTAAGAATCGTTAGCAGAAATAAGTGCATTCGGATATAATTTGGTTCGGATGCTACAAAATTGTCACCCGTGTCGGAAGCCTGTTCATGTCTTCTTCAATCACTCCGAGCTCCAGTCAATTACTTACCTACGCTTCAAGTTTGCCTCCCATTTACCGTTCCGTGATGCAGGCCTTTCGCCAAGCATCTCCCGACAGGAAATTTGGAGAAGCTATGCTGGAATCCAGTCTTCGAAGTTACGTGAAGAACACAAGTGGCGTAACGGACGAGCAGTTGACAGAAGCGATTCGACAACTTATCTCACATGAATTTGTGACCCGACGCCAACTTGCGAATGATTCGCCCTTTTCGATTCTTTCTTCGGTTAATCCTTTAGGATTCCAATACGTCTATGGAATGCATTACCTTGTCGCTCCAACTCAACTAGGCGAAAAACTGATAGAAGCCATTACAGGAACGCCGACTCCGATACCCGTTGTACCTCAATTGCCAATGCCGTCTTGGGTAGGATAATAGGGCGCCTACTTTGACTTGGCAAATCGTTTCCTATCCAATATGTACGCATCATCTTTTCATGTCGCATTGTAGAGAAGATGCGGGAGAGCTTGTTTTACCTGTCTATGACAGGTTGCTACTCCGTGGTGTTTCGCCCTGGCTCGATAATCATGACTATCCCTTGGGACCTACTTCTGTCCAAGCTCTCCAAGATGGGATATTGAAATCGAGACACGTTGTTTTCTTCATTACTCCATCGATGCTAAACGTGGCGAGAGGATGGTGCGTCGTTGAGTACACGCTTTCGCGCATACTGCAGAACAATCTGCAACGCAGTTTGGAGATGTCACATGTGGTCTTACCACTGTTCTTTGTGGACCGCAATGACCCTCTACTAGCCCGGAGTGTGTGGCGGGATCTAGTCGAACGAGGTGGCTTCTTTGCACCAGGTGCAACCATTTCAAACACTGTCGAGTGGGCCGCAGATCAGATAATAAAATTCCTTGTAAACGAGCATAAACATACAGATTTTATCTCGCAATTGTTAAGACAAGTTCCGTCGTATGCCCGCATGATGGAAGAACCGGGATTGATTGAACGAGTAACGAACGTTCAGCCCGAGCCTCTATTTTTTCTAGGGACTGATCCAGACTCTACCGCGGCCACTATTACGTAACCGCGTCCTTGCGATTGCATTGTATGGAAACGAAGTGAGCGCCTCGGATATCACTCCGAAGCGCTCACAATTAGCCATTCTCTCCTGGACAGAATTACTTTTTGACTTCGAACTCTGCATCGATTGCATCGTCGTCGCTTGGGCTCTTGTCAGGTTCGCCGGCTGGGGCTGGTCCCGATTGAGCACCTAATGTCGAACGGAACGCTTGAGCCGATTGATCCAGCTCCATCGTCGCTGCTTTGATTGCGGCAGCGTCATTCGTAAGAATCGCATCGCGGGCCTTCTTGATCGACTGCTCAAGCGGTTCACGATCCGAATCGCTCAGCTTCTCGCCCTGGTCCTTAATGGCTTTTTCGAGACCGTGAATTGTATTCTCAGCTCGATTCTTGGCCTCCGCAGTCTCGACAAACTTACGATCTTCATCGGCATGTGATTCAGCGTCCCGTCGCATCCGCTCAATCTCGTCTTTGCTCAAGCCGCTCGACTGTTCGATCTTGACGCTCGATTGCTTCCCAGACTTAAGGTCCTTGGCCGATACATTGAGAATACCGTTTTGGTCGATGTCGAACTTGACCTCGATCTGCGGGACGCCACGGCCTTGAGCATCAATGCCTTCCAGGTTGAACTGGTCCAACAAACGGTTTTGCTGAGCCATCTTGCGCTCCCCTTGGAAAACACTGACGGTCACTGCAGTCTGTCCGTCCGCAGCAGTAGAAAACGTTTGTTTCTTTTCAACTGGAATGGTGGTGTTGCGTTCGATGAGGGCTGTCAATACTCCACCTTCGGTTTCGATACCGAGTGTCAGCGGTGTTACGTCGAGCAGCAGAACGTCACGTCGATCGCCCGACAGAACTGCACCTTGGATTGCCGCGCCCACTGCCACCACTTCGTCTGGGTTTACACCTTGGTGAGGCTCCTTGCCGAAAATGTCCTTGACAATTTGTCGAACCTTGGGAACGCGAGTCGATCCGCCAACCAAGACGACTTCATCGATATCCGATGGCTTCATCTTGGCGTCTTGTAAGGCTTGCAATACTGGCTTGCGGCAGCGTTCGATCAAATCATCGACGAGTCCTTCGAATGTGCTGCGCGTGATCATCATCTGCAAGTGCTTGGGACCTGTCGCATCCGCCGTGATGAACGGCAAGTTGATGTCGGTTTGAGGTAGGCTGCTGAGTTCCTTTTTTGCCTTTTCGCAAGCTTCTTGCAAGCGTTGCAAGGACATTGGTTCTTTTCGTAGATCCAAACCGTTGTCCTTGAGGAATTGGCTGGCAACGTGGTTGACCAAAGCCTGGTCAAAGTCGTCACCGCCCAAGTGCGTGTCGCCACTGGTACTAATCACCTCAAAGACTTTGCTGTTGTTCTCGTCGTCGTTGCTCATCGCAACTTCGAGGACCGATACGTCAAACGTGCCACCACCCAAGTCAAATACAATGATCTTTTGATCTTTCGTCTTGTCCAATCCATAAGCGAGTGCAGCAGCAGTTGGTTCATTGATGATGCGGGCTACTTCCAGGCCAGCGATCTGGCCAGCATCTTTAGTAGCTTGTCGTTGAGCGTCATTAAAGTACGCAGGAACCGTAATGACTGCCTTGCTAACTCGATGTCCAAGATAAGACTCAGCAGCTTCTTTGAGCTTACGAAGCACCTTGGCGGAAATTTCTTGCGGAGTGAATTGCTGATCGCCTATCTGAACTTTGACGTATTCGTTCGCAGCGCCGACAATTTGATAGGGGACAATCTTCTCCTCGGATTCAACTTCGGAGTGACGACGCCCCATGAATCGCTTGACGGAGGAAATTGTCCGACGAGGATTGGTAACGGCTTGTCGACGGGCCGGTTCGCCTACGATCGTTTCACTTTTGTCTGTAAAAGCGACAACGCTAGGGGTCAGTCGATTTCCTTCTGCATTTGGAATCACCTTGACTTCGGTTCCTTCCATCACAGCCACAACCGAGTTGGTTGTTCCTAAGTCGATTCCAATAATTTTTTCGCCTGATGCCATGATTGATTCCTCTGCGTTAGGATGTAAGCGGTGAGTTGCGATTGTTTTTTTGGTTTTTTGGTAGCCGCGGATGACTACGCGGCCCCATAATGCAACTGGTGTGCCAACAGATTTCCAAAAATGCAATAAAATAACTCAAACCATTGCCGCTTATAGGGTTACAACGGAACTGTCTTTTCTACAAGTCCGGCTGTTACTCAAGTTTCGGGTGGTAGAACGCCAATTTGACAGAAATAGTGATCCGCCCTTAACATCCCCCAGGTCCAGGAGTTAGGAATTGCTCGACAAAATAAAGGAAATAGACTCGCAGATACTGGCGTTGGCCAAAATCCGTTGCCAGCTTCTTTCTCAATGGCAAGAACAGGTATCGAAAAATCATGGAAGTTTCACGTCCCTACGAGCAGCCCAAACAGCCTCTATGGAATCGGTAGCAGATGGCTTTGAAACACAGTTACATCGATTCGTTGCCGGATTGACCTTCCAAACTGCGATTCGCCGCAGTTCGATTGCATACCTGGGCCCGGAGTTTTCGTATTCCTATTCTGCGGCTGCAAAGTACTTCGGTGCCATCGATGGCTTGCAGGCAGTTAACACGATCGGTGCCGTATTCGAGGAAATCGCGAGCTCGCATTCAACCTACGGCGTGGTGCCAATCGAGAACTCAACCGACGGGCGTATTGTGGATACATTGACCATGTTCATTCGCAAGCCGATTCGCATTTGCGGTGAAGTCTTGCTGCCGATCCACCACAACTTGCTCGCAAAATGCGATCGCAAAGACATTCGCGAAGTCTACAGCAAGCCACAAGCACTCTCACAATGCCGAGGCTGGTTAAGCAGCCACATGCCGGACGCTCGCTGGGTCGAAGTGGCAAGCACAGCTCTTGCCGCCAAGATCGCATCGACAACTCCCAACGCTGCAGCCGTCGCATCGCGAGAAGCTGGCATCCATCATGGCCTGGAAATCATCGCGGAGTGCATTGAAGACAACCAGGACAACGTTACGCGGTTTGTAATTATTGGGGAAGAACTAGTCGCTGC
>JAYVPE010000457.1:0-4232 GCA_043757575.1 Pirellula sp. | reverse complement strand
TGCTAATGGTTAGCAGTGAGGGAGGAGTTGAGATCGAAAAGGTGGCCGCAGAAACTCCAGAAAAGATCTTGAAGGAATCGTTTGACCCAGCTTATGGTTTGCAAAGCTTTCAAGTTCGCAAGCTATGTAAAAAGCTCGGTATCACAGGTGAGGCGGTCAAGAGTGCAGATTTTTTCATGAAAAAGATTTGTAAACTTTTCGTTGATCTTGATTGCTCCATGGCCGAAATCAATCCACTGGTTATCACCGAAGATAACAAAATGATCGCATTGGATGCCAAGATCACCTTTGACGACAACGCCTTGTTTCGGCACCCAGATTTGAAAGAGTTGCGAGATCTCAATGAAGAAGAGCCTGCTGAAATTCGTGCCGGAAATACAGGACTCAGCTACGTCAAACTCGAGGGCAATATAGGCTGTCTCGTCAATGGTGCCGGTCTCGCAATGGCAACCATGGACATCATCAAACATCATGGCGGTGCACCCGCAAATTTCCTCGACGTGGGTGGTGGTGCAAACACTCAACAGGTTACCGAAGCCTTCCGAATTATTCTGTCGGACCCCAATGTAAAAGCTATTCTCGTCAATATCTTTGGTGGAATTGCCCGTTGCACCACGATTGCACAAGCGATCATTGAAGCCTCCAAAGAGGTCGGTTTCACGGTGCCGCTGGTCGTGCGACTAGAAGGAACCGAAGTGAACGAAGGCAAGAAGATGCTCAAGGACAGTGGGCTGGCAATTATCTCTGCCGACGACTTAACGGATGCCGCGAAAAAAGTAGTTGCATCGATCGCTTAATGCTTCGATCCAGAATTTAAATCGCAACCAACCCAATACCGAAGATCCCAGAACCAATAAACTATGAGTATTCTTGTAAATAGCGAAACGCGTGTAATCTGCCAAGGCATCACAGGCAAAGCCGGAGCGTTCCACACCAAAGGTTGCAAAGAGTATGGCACCAAAATGGTTGGCGGTGTAACGCCAGGAAAGTCCGGCGAGACCGTTGAGGGACTGCCTGTGTTTGACACCGTGGAGGAAGCGGTAAAGCAAACAGGTGCAAACGCTACCATGATTTTTGTTCCACCGCCCTTCACTGCGGATGCGATTCTCGAAGCGATCGACGCGGGCATCGGCGTGATATGTGCAATCACGGAAGGCGTTCCTGTCATCGATATGGTCCATGTCTACGATCGAGTTCGTCGTAGCAATTCGATCTTGATAGGTCCCAATTGCCCCGGCGTAATCACCCCCGGTGAATGCAAGATCGGGATTATGCCTGGCTACATCCACAATGTGGGTAAAGTTGGAATCATGTCGCGTAGCGGTACGTTGACCTACGAAGCGGTATGGCAGACGAGCAGTCTCAACCTGGGTCAGTCGACTTGTGTTGGTTTGGGAGGCGATCCAATTGTCGGAACTTCTTATATCGACATTTTCGAGAGGTTCCAAAACGACGACCAAACTGAAGTGATTCTCATGATCGGTGAAATCGGAGGCGATGCTGAGGAAAAAGCGGCTGAGTACGTAAAGAACCACGTTACCAAACCGGTAGCTGCCTTTATCGCAGGTCGAACAGCGCCTCCAGGAAAACGAATGGGACACGCTGGTGCTATCATCACTGGGGGCAAAGGAACCGCGGCCGAAAAAGTTGCGGCTCTCGAAGCAGCCGGAATTGTCATAGCGCTATCGCCAGCCGATATGGGAATTGCGGTTGTGGAAGCGATCAAGCAAGCCAGGTAGTCGAACCGAAGGTCGTAATAAAAAGACATCTCGCCAATCGATCAAAACTCACTCTCTCAGGCTATTTCAATCGAACAGGTCGAAAACCTTGGGTATCGAGCGAATCCATTCAATAGAATCCATGGGATCGATTCCATTTGCCGTCCTGGCAGTGGCGTGGTTGATGTTAGCAAGTTGGAGCGCTGGCCGCCTGTTGAGAATAGTACTTCGGGACGTGGCCACCATGGACGTCGCGCATGAGATAGTCTACCTCGTGGCTGGACTTCATTTAGTCGCCATGTGTGGTGTGTCTCTCGGTATCGCTGGTGCACTTGGCGGCAATAAGTCATTGCTTCTGTTGGGAACGTTTTCTTTGCTCGGCATCGGCGTCAATTCCTGGTCGAAACCTCGTATTCGTCTCCTGACGAGCAGCTTCGATTTTCGAAGTTTAAAAATGGGTCGAGCGTGGATGTTCGTCGCACCGTTGGCAATATTTACGTTCGGACCAGCCGTTAACTATCCTGCAGGCTGGGATGAGTTAGTTTATCATTCAGTGTTACCGCGGCGATGGCTGGCGGACGGCTGGCCTGCTTTCTATGTGGATATTCCGTATTCTGGATTTCCGTCGCTGGTAGAAATTCTTTGTTGGTTGGCCGCTCCGATTGAATCGCTTGTCACTTCAAGACTATTGACATGGATTTGCTGGATGCTGGGGTTGGTTTTGGCGTACATTGTTTTGCGACGCAGCAGCAACCGGACTTCCGCTATTTTACTTGCCATGGCCCTTGCTGCTAGCCAAACGTCCTTGATGATTAGTGCGAATTGCTACGTTGAAGCTTTTCAGTTAATGGATTTATTGGCGATCTTCGTCCTGCTTGACAATTCGTCAAAGCGAGATGTTCCTTTTCGTTTAATCGCACACTCGATATTGTTAGGGATCCTCGCTGGTGGTTCTGCGGCAGTTAAACCGACCGGTGCGATCACCATCGTTATCCCATTAACATGGTATTTATGGATCGGGATGACTGATCGGCGCGTCGCTGTCCGATTACCGCTCTATTGTGGGACGATCATCCTTACTTCATCGTTAGTTGCGCTGCCGTTTTACGTTCGGACTTGGATGTTCGCTGGGAACCCGTTTTACCCGTACTTTGCGGAGTGGTTTTCGAACGATTCGCGAGTGCTGGAAACCAGTCTGTATCATCATTCTATTGGAAGTGATGCGTTCGGGATGCGTGGTATTCTCGCCTATCTAACTACACCCATCTTGCTCGCGTGGGACGATACGCTTTACGACGGATCGTTTGGGTGGCAATGGATTATCTTGATTGGACTAACCGCCGCAGGACTGATGAACGTAGCTTCGAAACAAAGTCTAGGTGAACGGCTTTGGCTTGGATCCATTTCCGTACTTCTGTACTCGTTTTGGTTCGTCAGTGCGCAGCAGGCTAGATTCGGATTGTCCATTTTTGTAACCGTCACGTTGTTGGCCAGTCATGGTCTGAAATCGATAAAAGGGCGCACGAGAACTCTTGCATTTTTATTGCTTGTCGGCACAACGATTTTCAGTTTGCCGTGGACGAATGCGGGCTATTACTTTGCCTCTTGGGAAAGGTTGCTTGGAATTTGGAGCAATACTCAATATGTGGACGATTCATTAGAAGTCGAGTACGTCCCATTGGTTGCAGCCATTGAGAAGCGCACGAAGGAGGATGCACGTCTGCTGCTCTTGTTCGAACATCGAAGTCTGTATATTCCACGGCGATGCGTAATTGGTACGCCATTCTTTCAGGCGCAGGGCTTTACGCCGCCCGAACAGTTTTCGGATGCCGATTCTATATTGCAGTACCTTATCGCGAACAAGATTACACATGTGATATTCGCTACGAAACCAATCGGTCCCGACCGCTCTAGGGAATGGTGGAATCGCGGCGATGCAATTTTTGCAGGTATCGAGAAAAGTACACACCTGGGATATTTGAAAGTATTGTGGGCCACGAATTATTATGCATTACTGGAGGTAGCCCCCAAAGGCCAAGATTAATCGCCATTTAATGACCTTTATGAAAGCTTTTTGGTTCAAAAAATGCAACTAGGATGAATACTAGCTGTACGACAGGCATTTTTACCCTTAAGTTGATGTTTCGGCCAAATAATTACGTGTTAAAGGTTTTCTGGTTTATCGACGTCACTATCGTTCTTGTTTTCGCATCGCACACGAATTTCGAAGTGAAGATCTAAGCGATTTGACTCAAATTTTTCTTTCACTCCGGAGATTTCATTATGCTACGACGGTTTTCTAGAAGGGCTGGCTTTACGCTGGTCGAATTGCTGGTAGTCATCGCCATCATCGGTATCTTGGTTGGTTTGCTTTTGCCTGCGGTGCAAGCTGCTCGCGAGGCGGCGCGACGGATGCAGTGTTCGAACAATCTCAAGCAACTTGGTTTGTCACTTTTCAACTACGAAAGCGCGTTCAAAACTTTCCCGCCGCGTAAGGGTGGTACGGGAACAGGG
>JAYVPE010000456.1:0-4234 GCA_043757575.1 Pirellula sp. | reverse complement strand
ACATACTAATTGGCGGATTCACATCCTTTGACACCCAGGAACAGGCTCTCCTGCTGATTGCCCGCGAATGGGCCTCCAACCGAAGTTATGCTGATCGGATTGCAAATCTACGAACTGGCACCGGAGCAATTTTGAATGGCACGGGAGCTCTACTCTCATCCAGTGGAAGCGTCAAAACAGTCTTCGATGATGATGCGCCGGACAAGCTTAACGGTGGCTCGGGCAACGACTGGTTCTTCGCTGATCTTGGAAGCAGTGACAAGAAGCGTGATAAAATTAGTGGCCAGAATGGGAACGAGTGGATCGATTGGGTTTAGAATTAGCTGTTCCGGACTCCCCAACTTGCGCACGAAGTGTCTTCAATTCGCTCGTTGAGCGACTTTTGGCATGACCTCCCCAGAACACCGGATGAGCCAAACTGAATTTAGAGAGCGCTCTTTAAAAACTTCAAGAACACACTTTCGAGCTTGCCGATCAATGATCTGCCCTGGCCTTAAATTTTGAGACTTGTTTTGCAACTTCGCGATGATCAAGCAATTCAACGGCCGCATCGTACCTTGAGTGGACACCAGGTTGTGGCCAGAGTCCTGCGCCAATCAATAACAGCGTAAAGGTCATGATCGCGATGCGTTCTGATCGGACGGACGCCAAAGGAATGGTAGAGTGATGCGTCGTTCCGGTAAATATTTTAAAGTACGCTTGAAGAATGGCAATTCCATTTATGGCCGTGGATACGACAACGACTCCACCGACCCAAGGTGAAATTTCAATAGCAGCTTCGACAAGTAATTCTGTACCAGTAAAGCCGATCGTGCACGGGAACCCAACCGCAGACAGACCCGTCAATAAGAAGAATCCGGCAAGATGAGGCATATGGGAATACAACCCGTGGTAGTGTTTAAGCGAAAGTGGACCCGTCCGAGCTTCGACACACCGCAACGTCAATCCGAGGCCGGTTAACGACAAAGCAACTGAAAACCAAACACTCAATGCTCCAGTCAGACCGATCGGGGTTGTCGTTTCAAGTCCGACAAGAACCAAACTAGAATTACTAAGAAAGAGAAAGCAAAAAAAACGTCTTGAATCTGTCTGGACGATCGCCATGCAAGAAGCATAGAGCGCCGTAGCCAAGGAAAGGAAAGCGATGCTTCTCAAAGCCCAATCGGGTGCTATCGGTAATACCAGCCTCATCGTCGCATAGGCACCAACCAAGGGTGTGACGAACAACAGGGCATTTCCAAAAGCGGCATGTTCGAAAAGATCGGTAATCCAACAATGCAATGGGGCGCAGCCACTTCGAATCAATAGAGCAGCGACCAACATGACAATCCCAGACCCTCGTCCAAATTCCGACGTCGATAATTCATAACAAGCAGCTCCAAGGACCATCAAAAACATAGATAGACCGATATGAAAGACGAAGACTCGTGTTGGCCTCTTTCGGGTTCTTAAATCAATGTACATGGGTATTGCATTGACTAGTAAAAGTGTAACTAGCAACCATGTCTCTTTACAGCTCAGGACTGCAAGAGTCGACGATAGCGAAAGCAACCCTAATGCGAACGAATATTTTCCGAATTTAACACGCGGCGTTGCCAACATCGTTAGAAAAAAGAGCAAAGCGGTAAGTGGCAACAGCGGAGCATTGAGCTTATCGATAACGAATTCTTCGCGTCCGATGACCGACTTGACGATGTCCCAATGATCATGGGCTTCGAAGGAAAAAAGCGTTTCGTAGTCAATCCAACCGGCTAAGGCAAGCAGCAAAGTTGTTGCCGAGAGGAATAGGCTTGCCGAACGCGCCCGTGAAACGTCAACAATCCTACCTACCCAGAGCGATGACAATGCGGGTAGGAGAATGCAAAGTTCTAACCATGGCAAATGCAATTCATTCATCGTTCAACTATTTTCCTACATGCTCTAGCTAGCCTGGCCATAGACTCATTCATTCTGTGTCTTTTCATGACGCTGTCCCGAGAGATGACGTGAACCAGCTAGCCAGTCTGTCCATGCTCGCTCCCAGCGATTAAAAGTTGAAAACAAGCGGACGAAAGGTTTTACAATACAAGCATCCAAGATTGAGTCCATGTAACCACGCTCCATCGCACTTCGATAGAGGCGACGTTGTGTCGAAGGTCCAAGTCTTGCAATGATACGAGGCGAGCCATGATCGAGAAATTTCCCAATGGCGTTTTCCATCGTTTTATAGTCGCGAAGAAGAGTGGGGGCTCGTAGCAACTGCAGCGAACGCATACAAGCGTGACCAATGATGTGGATAAGGGCAAGATATCGCAGACCAACGCCGATCTCGACAACGATGATACTGACCTGAGTCAGAGATGCAAATGCCAACGCACTCTTAATATCGGTTTGAACGCGTCCGGCCAACGCGGCAAAAACAGCCGAAATCAGACCAAGCCCGATCACCATCCAGCTAAGTAATGACGATTGATCTAATATCGGACTAACACGCAAAAGTAGAAACGCGCCTAAGTGAACTGAAAGCGCTCCATAGAAAATGGCGCTTGACGGTGTCGGACCTTCCATCGCTCGCGGCAACCAACCAGAAAATGGAACGAGTCCCGATTTTCCAGCCGCTGCGATCAAGAGAAATGTCCCGACCAGCAAGGCTGTACCGTTGCTGAGCGAAGCCTTACCAGCAGGCCAAGGCTCATTGCCCATCAAAATACTGAAGTCACCTTCACCCGTTTGATGATGTAGCGCGATTGCGGCTGCCAAAAAAGCTGCGTCAGCAAGTCGATAAATCGCCCAGACGCGCAGCCCGTTCGACACCGGCGATGGCCTCTCTTGAAAATAAGCAATCAAAAGAGCTGACGAAAGTCCGACCAATTCCCATCCGAGAAAAAGCGTTTCAATCGTGCCTGCGAGAGAGGCAAAGGTCATGCCTACCAAGAACATCGCAAAACTTAAAAAAAACCGTTGGAAGCCCGCATCGCGATGCAGGTAGCTCAGACCAAATGAGCCCACAGTTCCACATAAGACGAGCGACAGGATAACCATCGGTACGCTGAGACGGTCGAAAACGAATTTGATATGAAAGTGGAAATGGACATCGTCGATCTCGACCATATTTCCTAAATCAATCAATTCGCGACGCGAACCAATCGCAATCATGATCGCAAGGACAGCTAACACATTTAACAAGCTAAAACCAATCGAAGCCTTCAACCATCGACCCAGCATTAATTCGCTCAAAGGTTGACCTACGAGCAGCCTTAGCCCAATGAGCATAAAAAACAAGCAGGGACATAGGACGGTAATGCATCCAAATACTTCAATCCATTTGGAAATATTCATATCCTGTTCGCAATAGATGCATTAGATTTGATCGCAACAGACGTTGCCTCGACTTTTGAAAAACCAAGTGGCTCTCTCCACCCGCGATACCAATCGAGCGAGACCGGAACCGTCGGCAGAACATGTGGTCCAGCTTCGTAAGGTCTAAATTGGTCGTCCTGAAAAAGATGAATCTGGTTCGACGACGGATCCAGCGTAGCGATCTGCACCCATCGATTACGAATATACGTCTTAATGAGCGTATTACGGTCCATGATTGACAAAATCGATTCAGGCTTGGCTTCAACAATAAAGAGGATACGAACGGGCTCATGAATTTCAACCATCTGCTGGCTAAGTCCAGTACGTAAATCGCTGGCTGCACCCTCCATTATTCCAATCAAGGAAGTGATATTATGTGGCAGCTTGGTCCCGCAACCATAGCCAATATTGTCGACCGTCGAGAAATAGTATTCCAACGAAATTCCTCCGCATACAGGAATCACGGCTTGCATAATACGCATAAGAATCGACGTTGTCTCGTCATCGCTCGTTGGATCATATGACGTTAAAAAACATCGTCGATCCATAAAAAGTCCCCGAGTACGACCGCGACGACCGACAAAACAAGCGGCATTCGTAGCATGGTTATATTCCGGTCGAACTTGTGCAAGATCTTCGGAACGTTGCTCAACATGTCGTAACGCTTCTTCATCGCTCTTCGTCATGTCAAACGAATAAAAGCGGCGCGCTCGTTCATGAGCGTTTCTTAGACGAGCTTTATCAATGATTTCACAAGCGGCCAAGAATTTTTGTGTATGAATGATAGGAATACGATCGACGTCCGAATAGCGAATCGAATCGTCGCATGTATTGTGGAATCCTCCGACGAAAAGCGTCGTATCAGGAATAATCAAGCCTCGCTCCTTGAGGATTG